>JBDSFL010000316.1:0-3682 GCA_039919545.1 Thermoanaerobaculia bacterium
GCGAGCCGGAAGGGGAGTCGGTGTGGGGCAAGCTCCTGGCCACGCCCACGCTCCAGACCTTCCAGGACGAAGCCGAACGCCTCTTCTTGGTCGCCAAGCTCGCGCAACATGGAGGAAACGTGACGCGGACCGCCGAGGCCATCGAGACTCCACGCTCGAATCTCTACAAGAAAATCGACCGCTACGACCTGAGGCGCGACCGGGCGGAGGCCGACGCTTCATGACGCCCGAAGACGTGCGCCGGCATTTCGAGGAGACCGGAGCGCTTCTGGAAGGGCACTTCAAGCTCTCCTCGGGCCTCCACTCGAAGCACTACCTGCAGTGCGCCCGCGTGCTGCAGTGGCCCGAGCGGGCCGCGGCGCTGGGCGCCGCCCTGGCTGCGCTGCTGAAGAGCTTCGACGGCGCGGTGGTGGTGTCGCCTGCCATGGGCGGTCTCATCATCGGCCAGGAGGTCGGGCGCGGGCTGTCGAAGAGGGCGATCTTCGCCGAGCGCGTGGACGGGGCCTTCACGTTCCGTCGCGGCTTCGAGCTCGAGCCCGGTGAACGTGTCATCGTGATCGAAGACGTCGTGACGACGGGAAAATCCACGCGCGAAGTGATGTCGGCGGTGCGCGATGCCGGAGCCGTTCCGGTGGCCTGCGGCTCGATCGTGGACCGTCGCGCGGCCGACCAGCGCGACGAACGCTCGCTCGAGGTTCCCTACCGCGCGCTGCTGCCGCTCGACGTGCCCGCCTGGAGCGCGAGCGACTGTCCGCGCTGCAAGGCCGGACAGACCGTGAGCGCCCCCGGCTCCCGCTTTCTCTCCGCCTGAGAGCGGTCGTCGCTCCCGAGATCGCCCGCCTTCCGCGCACGGCATCTTCTCGACGGCTCTCACGTGTCTGTTCAGAGACCGTGCTTTCGTGGCTCGTCTCGGTCGATAATCGCAAGTAGCACAGCAGCACGGCGACGTGCACAGAACGAGAGAGGGAAAGCATGGCAAACGAGATGTGGAATGTGGCCGTTGATGGCGCGCAGCTGCCGGGTGAATTCGACGGCGTTCAGGTGCGCGAGCTGCTGGCACGTCATGCGGGACAGCAGATCAGGCTCTGGACTCCCGGTATGGCCGACTGGGCCGATCCGGTGACCCTGCCGCAGTTCAAAGAGGAGCCCGCTCCTCGCGTCGCCAGCGCGCCACGACCGGCTTCCGTGCCGCCTCCCCGCGCGACCGCTTCAGCGGCTTCGCCCGCGGCCGCTCCCGGCCGGGCGGCGTCGGTGCGCGCGGCGCTCCCCGTTTCCGCCGATCAGCTCCAGGAGCAGGCCGGCATCTTCAAGGCGCTGCTCGACACGAGCTTCAACACCTTGCTGACTCCGAAGCTGGTCAAAGCGGTCTATCTGCTCGTGATGGTCGTCATGGTGCTCGCCGTCGCGGGGGGCATCCTGGCGAGCCTCGCCGGTTTCGCCGCGGGACCCGCTCGCGGAATGATGGGACTCGCCGTGAGCGTCATCATCTTCCCGCTCATCGCGGTGCTCTATCTCGCCCTGTTCCGCATGGGCCTCGAAGTGATCATGGCGATCTTCAAGATCAAGGAGTACACGGGCGTGCTGGCCGAGCAGGCGCGGCGGGATACCGAAGGCTAGCCTTCAGAGTCGCCGAGCTTCTTCCCGCGCTCAGTGCGCACAGTGCGCTCCGTGCGCGCCGTGCGCACCAGGAACGGGATTCCGATCACTCCGGCGATCAGAGTCGTCAGCAGATGAACTGCCGCTCCCGCGAGGGCTCCGAGCGGGAGCGGAACGCCATCGAGCGCGAGTCCCGCCGCGAAGCCTGATTCCATCGGCCCGAAGCTTCCGGCGGGAGACGGAATCACGCTCGCGGTGAGCACGGAGGTGAGCGATGCGAAGGCGAGCCCGGCGATGCTCGTGTCGATCCCGAGCCCGCCGAGCATCAGATACAGGGCGGTCAGGTGCACGGCCAGAAACGCGAGCGCCAAAACGATCGCGGACAGGAACAGACCGGGTTGCGCGCGGGCCACGTCGAGCCCTTGCGCGATCTCCAGGGCCGTCGCGCGGCGTTTCGATCCGGGCGGAAGCCGCTGGACCAGCGAGCGGGCGAGCGTCGCGCCGATCCGGGGCAGGAGCAGGAGCCCCACGGCTCCCGCCGCCACGAGAATCGCGGTCGCCGTGCCGATGGTCTGCGAGCCCGAGCGGAGCGAGAGCACGGCTGCGCCGGCCAGCCCTAGCAGCAGCAGCGTGGCCGAATCGACGACCTTCACCAGCGCGAAGATCGCCGCCGCCCGTGTCCAGGTCACCCCCAGCTCACGCCGGAATGCCGCCCACGTGGCCACCTCGCCTCCGCGGAAGGGAATGACCTGGAGCAGGAACGTGGTCGCCGCCGACAGCGAGACGGCGCGCGTGACGGGGATCCGTTCCTCGCGCGGCAGCAGGAAATTCAGCCGCGCTCCCCGGGCGACGTACGCCAGCGCGTAGACCGCGCAGCCGCCGGCGATCGGGAGCGGACGCGCGCCGGCGAGGCGGGCCCGCGCATCGGCCGGCACCTTCCGCGCGATCAGGAAGACGAGGACGAGGAGGAGAAGCCAGCCGGACGCGACGAGCACGCGGCGCATCGTGCTCCTTGCCGCGGGTCGGTTCCCGCCCGCTTCGTCGGTGGCTCCGCCGGTCAATCCTTCGGTCCCGGCTCGGCGTCGCGCCGACGCTGGCGGAGCAGGATCTCCTCGAGCAGGTTGCGGTTGATCGAGATCAGATCCGCCAGCAGCCCTGTCAGGAACGACACGACGGCCGCCAGATACAGCACGGCGGCCAGGAGCAGCGACTGCAGGTGCCCCGCCGGGTTCTGACCCGTCTGCACGAACCAGAGATACCGCGCGACCAGAGCCGTTCCGGCCAGCACGAGCAGGCCCGCGGTTCCGAAGAACACGGGCAGCGGCTTGTAGAGGGCGGTGATGCGCAGGATGTTCGCGCCCTGCACCATCACGTAGCGCGACGAGCGCCGGAAGAGGCGCGAGGGACGCACCGGAGGGTTCGTCCTGACGCGAACGGCGGCCACGGCCATCTCTTTGTTCCCGGCCTGGATCAGCGTCTCGATGGTGTAGGTCATCTTCGAGAAGACGTTGAGCTTCAACGCCGCTTCCCGCGTCAGGGCGCGAAATCCCGACGTCGCATCGGGCACGTCGGTTCCCGACGCGCGCCGCACGACCCAGGAGCCGAGGCGCTGCGTGAGCCTCTTGCCGGGCGAGAAGTCCGCTTTCGTGGCCACGCCGCGGTCTCCCACCACGATCTCGGCCTCGCCGCGCAGGATGGGCTGCAGGAGGAGTCCGATGTCCTCGGCCGCGTACTGCCGGTCCGCGTCCGTCGAGACGATCACGTCGGCCCCGAGCCGCAGAGCCTCGTCGAGGCCCGCGCGCCACGCCGCGGCGAGGCCGCGATGAATCGGGAGCCGCACGACGTGATGCGCGCCGGCCTCCCGCGCCACTCGCGCCGTGGCGTCGGAGGATCCATCGTCCACGACGAGCAGCTCGACGGAGTCGAAGCCCGGCATCACCCGCGGAAGCTCGCGAACCGCCGCCGCGATCTGGGCCTCTTCGTCCCACGCGGGAATCTGGATCACGAGCTTCAAGGGGTGAAGACTAGCAGCCCGTGGCGAAAGTAGGAGGGGTCGGATTCCGGGCGCCGCGGGGTCGGCTGCTAG
>JBDSFL010000332.1:0-23657 GCA_039919545.1 Thermoanaerobaculia bacterium
GCTCCTCCGACCGGCGCGGCCAGAGCGGCCGCGGGAACGCCCGTCGGGAGCCGCGCGGCATCCCGCGCGGCCGCCTTCTCCTCTGCCGCTTTCTCTTCTGCCGTGGGGCGCCACGGAACCGAGGGACGCGGCGCGGTGGCCGTCGCGACAGGGCGATCGGTCACGCCCGCGCAGCCGCCCGACAGCAGGACCCCGCACAGCATCAGCAGCGTGGTCGCCGCGGGCGAAGCGAACGTGCGCCGGCAGCCGACGACGCGCGGACCCGTGATTGGCGGGGCATTCTCGTTCCGGGCATTCTCGGTCTGCCCAATGGCTGTCACATCAACCACGGATCGTCCTCGTGCGCGCCGGCGCGGCGGTGCCAGGAACTCTCACGCGAGGAGCCGACAGAGGGGCGGGACGGGCGATGCCCCGCGTGAAGATGCTCATGAGCTCTTCGATGAGGTTCTGAATGCGGTCTCCTTCCCGGCGGTACAGGTTTGCCGCTCGGATCATCCCGAAGAAGAGCTCGGCGGCGACGTGCGTGTCCATCGGGCGGAATTCCTTGTGAGCGATCCCATCGGCGAGCGTGTCCTGGATCAGCCGGTTCAGCTTCTCGCGCTGCGTGCCGATCTCGCCCTGCTGGAGCTGGAAGCGCGGCTCCATCCGATACAGGAGCGGAATGAGGTAGCGCTTTCCCCAGAAGAAAGTGAGCGTCTCCTCGGCCAGCCGCTGGAGCCGCCGCGAGGGCGAGGCCTCCTGAGGGAGCGCGGCGACGAGCCTGCTGTTCAGCGCGGAGAAGCCGCTCGCCACGGCGGCGAGGTACAGCTCGTCCTTGGTGCTGAAGTAGCGGTAGATGGTCCCCTTGCCCACACCGGCTTCGAGGGCCACGTCCGCGATGAGGACCTCCTGGAAACCCCGCCGCGCGAACACACGCGAAGCCGCTTCCAGGATCTCGCTTTCTTTCGTCCGGGTCTTCGTTCGGGCCACGGCACTCCTCTGCTCTCGTGCGTGGAGAGATCGACGGTCGGAACTGACCGGTCAGTTCCGTTATACGAGACCATACGCCCGATTGTTTTCGGCATCAATCGACAGGCGGCGGCGAGCGCCCCACCCTTGATATCGTGCCTTCCGAAGGCGGCGGCATCATGGTTCAACGGCACGATCCCTCTTCGGTCCCGGCGCCCCAGGGCGGCTACGCCCTGGGTTTGAGCGCCGCTCCCTTGCGCCTCCTCTTCATCAGCGGGCAGATTCCGGAACGCCGCGACGGGACGGTGCCGGAGGATTTCGAGGCGCAGTGCCGGCTGGCGTGGGAGCACGTGCTGGCGGTGCTCAGCGACGCGGGCCTCGGCCCGGTTCACCTGCTGAAGGTCACCACCTTCCTCGCGGATCGCGCCGATGCCGAGCTCAACGGCCGCATCCGCCGCGAGGTGCTCGGGGCTCACGAGCCGGCGCTGACGGTGGTCGCCGTGAACACGCTCGATCCACGCTGGCTGCTGGAGATCGAGGCGATCGCCGGCGAGACCGGGCCCGCCGAGCGCACGCGCGATGCGCCGTGCCGGCTGGACGACGAACAGGCCCCGTCATCCCCGTCCGCGAAGTGAGATGACTGCGGTGACGAATCAGCTGGCAATCCTTCCATTCCTGTTCGCGCTCACCTCAGCCACTCCTGTGCCTTCGACTGTCGCTACGCCTGTCTCTTCGTCTGCCGTCGCGCCGCCTCCGTCTCTCCCCGCGGTGGCGCTGCCTCCCGAGCTCGATCGCGTGCTGCGCGACTACGAGCGGGCCTGGCGCGCACGAGACGCCCGGGCGCTCTCTGCGCTCTTCGCGGAGGATGGCTTCGTGCTGTCGAGCAGCAAGCCTCCGGTGCGCGGCCGCGCGGCCATCCGCGAGGCCTACACGGGTGCGGGCGGTCCCCTGTTTCTCCGCGCACTCGCTCATGGGACGGATGGCAATCTGGGCTACATCATCGGGACGTTCGGAGGGTCGGCGGACGCGGCGGAGGGCGGGAAGTTCGTGCTCACGCTCGTGCGAAGAAATCCTGCCGGCCCGTGGCTGATCATGGCGGACATGGACAACTCGAGCCGTCCCCGGCCTTCGCCGCCGGGCCCGGCGCCGGCCCTCACGCCGGCTGCCACGCCCTGATCAGCGAGGATCGGCTAGGAGGCGGTAGCCCACGCCCCGCACCGTGGCGATCGAGACTCCTCCACCCGCGCTCGCGAGCTTCTTGCGGAGGCTGAGGACGAAGTTGTCGATCGTGCGGTGATCCACGTGAACGTCCACGCCCCAGACGCGATCCATGAACTCGTCGCGGGTGAACGCGCGGCCGCGCTCGCTGACGAGGCAGAGGAGAAGATCGAACTCGGTACGTGTGAGGTCGACGGCGCCCCCCGAAGGATTCGTCAGCTCGCGCGCGGCCGGGTCGAGCCGGAAGCCTCCGAACGGAATCGGCCCGATCGGAGCTGCGTCGTTGCGCCGGAGGAGAGCCTTCACGCGCGCCAGCAGCTCGCGGAGGCGGTACGGCTTGCCGAGATAGTCGTCGGCGCCCGCCGCAAAGCCGCGAACGAGATCCTCCTCGAGCGTGCGGGCGGTCAGCATCAGCACGGCGGGCGTCCGGCCCTGCTCGCGGATCTTGCGGCAGACGGAATACCCGTCCAGATCGGGGAGCATGAGATCGAGGACCACGAGATCGAACGCCTTGTCTCTCAGCGCTTCGAGCGCCTCGCGCCCCAACCTGACGCACTCCACGTGGTAGCCCTCTGACGTCAGGTTGTCCCCGAGCACGAGGCGCAGGCTTTCGTCGTCTTCCACGATCAGGATGCGTGCGGACGGCTGGCTCATGAGAGGGGGAGACGGAGACCGAACGTCGTTCCGTCGGGCCCCGATTTCATCACGCGGATCGTCCCGCCGTGCAGCGTCGCGATCTGGCGGCAGATGGCGAGCCCGAGACCGCTCCCCTTGCTCCGGGAGAGCGCATCCCCGCCGGCGCGATAAAACTCAAGGAACACGCGCTCCTCGTCTCCTCTCGAGAGACCGTCGCCGTTGTCCGCGAAGAGGACCTCGAGGCCGCGCCCGTTCGTCTCGGCCGTGACCGTGATGCGCACGGGCCGCCGCGACGAATAGCGGCACGCGTTCTCGTAGAGATTGGAGAAGAGCAGGTGCAGGAGCTCGGGGTCCGCGCGAAGCCAGCACTCCGCGCTGCCCGCCGACGAGAAGAGGACGTCGCGGCCGTCGCTGCGCTCGAGATGAACCGCGTCGACGATCTCGCCCAGATTCACGTCCGTGCGGTGCAGCGCGATTCCAGCGCGCGAGATCCGGTTGAACGAGAGGATGTTCTCGACGAGAAAGCCGAGCCGGTCGACGTCTCGCACGATGCGCTCGGGGTAGTCGCGCGCTCCGGAATCGGGGCCGAGGCGGCGGCCCAGCGTCTCGGCGAGAAGGCGGACCGAGGCGAGCGGAGTGCGCAGCTCGTGCGAAACGGTCGCGACGAAGTCGGACTTGAGGTCGAGATATTTCCGCTCCTGACGGACCCACAGGACACCCAGTCCGACGAGGAGCGCCGTCAAGAGACCGCAGAACAGGCCCCAGGCCGCCTTCACCCGCTGATTCAGCCGCGCCTCCGCGGCCTCGCGCTCGAACGTGGACGACTCGATCCGCAGGGTCGAGCCGGAGAGGGCCATCGCGCCCGTTCCGGTCAGACGCGCGACTCCATCATTCGGCAGGAGTCCGCTTCGACGCATCCCGGCCGCGACCTCGGACAGGAGAGCGTCGACCGGCACGGCGACCCCGTGAACGCTGCCGTCGGCATGCGGCTCGATGTACCAGCCCGCATCGGCGAGCAGCGTGACCGCGCGCAGATCCGCGGGGAGCGGAACGACGACAGGATCGCGCTCGCGTACCCGCGCGTCGAAGTCGTCGTGGAGAGCACCGGCTCTCTGGGAAAGCCGGCTGATCTTCTCCGCGAGAAACTCCAGATCGCCCGCGGTCAGGCGCGTTCTCCTGGCCAGCAGAGCGCGCTGGAGCCCTTCGAGGGCGATCCTTCCGCTTCCGTCCGACAACCCCTCGCGCAAGAGGCCGCGAAGAAGCTCGACGCGCGGCTGAGCCCTCTCGGAGAGCGCCTCCAGCGCCGCGACCGCCAGCGGCAGATCTTCCGAAGCAGGCAGGACGTAGTGGACGCGATGCGCCAGAAATGCGCGAAAGGATTCCTCGATGGCGGCATCGTCGCGCCGATCGAGCGCTCGACCGAGAGCGCGGTACGCCGCGATCCGCTCGGCCAGCGGTGAACCCGCCTCGACCAGCGGCCCTCTTCCCTTGCGGAGCAATTCATGGAGCGAGCGGGCGGGAGCGGCGTCGCCGGCAACGGGACCAATCGCTCGGGGGAGAAGCGCGCGTCCGTCCTGCGCCAGGAGAAGGCCCCGGTCCGGAACGAGCGGGTCGCGGAGCGCCTGGGTGATCTGAGCTTCCACGGCGGAAAGGCGGGCGGAAAGCGCCTCCGCGAAGGCTTGGCTCGCGAACTGCTCGAGCGCCCGCCGCCGGGCGGCCATGCCCGCGACGGTGGCCTCTCTCTCCCGGAGGAAGATTCGTTGCAGCGTCAGCAGGCCGAACACGAGCGCGGCGGCTCCGGCCAGCAGGCCGAAGGCGGGGAGGAGCCGCCGCGCGCGCATCTACCGGGCGCTCTCGAGGACCGGCACGCGATCGAAGTCCATCTCGGCGATCGGCATCATCGACTCGAAACGGTCGCTCCGCTTGTCGATCCGCTCGGCCTTGGCGATCAGCTCCTGCAGCTCGGCGACGTCGCTCCGCTCCTTGAGTCCGGCCCCCAGATCCTCGAAGGCCGCGAGGAGATCCTGATACGAGACGTTGCGAACCCAGTACGAACCGCGAAGCTTTTCGGCGAACGAGGCGGCGACGTAGGAAAGTCGGGCGGGAGAGGAGGCCTTCTCGATCGAGGGACGGACGGTACCCGCAAGAGAACGCGCCAGAAGCCGTGAGCGCGAGCCTTCCGGGTCCTTGTAGCGGATTCGCAGAGTCCCGAGCGGCGCGCTGGCCGAGCGAAGCTTGACCTCGTAGAGAGCCGTGACGGCATGGCCCGCGCCGATGTTCCCCGCGTCCACACGGTCGTTGGTGAACTCCTCCTTCGTGAGCGCGCGGTTCTCGAATCCGAGCAGGCGGTAGCGGACCACGTTCTTCGGATCGAATTCCACCTGGATCTTGACGTCCTTGGCGATGGTCTGGAGCGTGCCCGAGAGCTGGGTCACGAAGATCCGGCGCGCCTCTTCGATCCGGTCGACGTAGGCATAGTTGCCGTGACCGATCTGGGCGAGGCGTTCGAGGAGAACGTCGTTGTAGTTCCCCATTCCGAATCCGACGGCCGTGATCTGGATCCCGTGACTCGCCTCCTGCTTCACCTCGGCGAAGATTCCGTCGGCATCGCTGATGCCGTTGTTGGCAACGCCGTCGCTGCAAAGGACGACGCGGTTCGTCTGATGAGGTTTCAGGTGACGCGCGACCATGCGGTACGCCTCGCGAATGCCGTCCTGAGCGTTGGTGGAGCCTTCGGCTTTCAGCCGATCGACGGCGGCGAGAATCGTCTCCTTGTCGGCCGCCGAAACGGGCTCGAGGAGAACGCGGGCGGTCGTTCCGTAGACCACGATGCCCACCTGGTCGCGTGCGTCCAGCTCGTTGGTCAGGAGCCGGAGCGCCCGCTTGACGAGTCCGAGCCGGTTCTCGATGTCCATCGAGCCCGACACGTCGATGCAGAAGACCAGGGTCGCGGGCTGTCGATCCTCGGATTCCACGACACGCCCCTTCAGGCCGACGTGCAGCACGTGGTACCCCTGCCGGTTTGGCGAGGGGAATGCCTCCGCGTGAACGGCAAACGGAGCGCCGTCCTGCGGGGCCTCGTAGCGGTAATCGAAGAAGTTGACGAACTCCTCGACGCGAACGGCGTCCGGGTCGGGCATCGTCCCGCGACCGAGGTACGAGCGCGCGAGCGTGAAGGAGGCCGTATCGACGGTGGCGGCGAACGTGGAGAACGCTTCCTCGTCCGTCTCGATGGTCGGGTTCACGCCGAAGTTGCGGAAGAACATGTCGGGGAAGGGCTTGGCGTTGAGAACCGGAAGGCGGGAGAACGTTACACGGCGCCCGGCAGCTTTGGTCGCGCTGTTCCTCGGGGGCGTGGGCGCGTAACTAAATCCAACACTGCTCTGCGTCGAATCAACCACCGGTGACTCTCCCGTGACGATGATTTCTTCTCGCATTACGGCGAGCGTGAGCGTGAGCGTGAGACGGGTCGTCTCGGCCGCCTTCATGACGACGATCGATTCGGTCCGCGTGAAGCCGGCAAGGCTCGCGCTCACGGTGTAGCGTCCGGGCGGCACGGCCCGGAAGCGATAGATGCCGTTGCCATCCGTGACGGTCGCGCGGGTTCCGATCTGCTCGGACTTGAGCTCGACCGAGACGCCCGGGAGCACCAGGCCCAGGTGGTCGATCACCGTTCCCTCGAGGTCCCCCGTTTCCTGCGCCGCAAGCGGAAACGGCAGGACCACCATCAGCAGCGCGAGCAGGACATTGAGTGCTCTCCGAATGGGTTTCATGTTTGCCTCCTTCTTCGAGAGGCAATGTCGCGCTTCACGTCGAGGATTGGATCACGCGCACGTCAGCCCCGTGTCACGGTTACGTCATGAAGCGAGCGCATCCCACTGGAAGAAGCGATCGCGTCGCGATAGCCTGCGCTCCAGCGTCGACACGAGCGAGACGCCGTCCTCGATTGCGACCTCCCGAAAATGACGATTGGCGGGCTCGACTCGCCAGCCGGTGATCTCGCCGGCGCCCGCGACACCGTCCACCGCGACGATCAGCATCAGCCGCCCGTCTCGGCCGCGACGGCGATCCGCCTCTCGCGGAAGAGCGAGTCCCTCAGGATGGCTTCGCCACGAGCCGACGGTGATCAGCTCACGGGCGTCGTCGCCCGCGAGCGATGCGGGCACCCCGCAACGCGGGAGGGAATGCATCGAGCGGACGCGGCCGCGATGGGGCCCGAGCAGCGCGCCGAAGGCCTCGTCGGGATACGCGGCGGTCGCCTGTCGCGCGATCTCGCGGAGGACGGGCGGATCGATGCGGACGCTCTGCGACTCGCGACTCATCGGCTCATCACCCATCAACGCGTCGCGGAGACGGCTATTCGCGCGCCCGATCGAAGCGCGGGCTCGATTGCTTCATCGCTTTCGGAGAGCGACTCCTCTTCGCCCAGATCGATGAAATCTTCCGGCACGGCGGTCTCCGGAGTCAGGCTCTCGAGATCCTTCAATACTTCTTTCAGCTCGTCGAGGTCGGCGCGCCGGAAGAACTCGGTCGCCGTCTCTCCCTCTTTCCTCCCGGCGCGATAGATCGCCAGCACGCGGTCGAGCGCCTCCGGGATGCGGCGCGCCGGAATGCGGGCGGCGGTCTTCGCGAAGCGCGCTCCGTTCTCGTCGAGCCCCCCTCCCGTCATCAGAAAGTATTGCGGCACCACGCGGCCCGCCACCTTCCGCACGCTTCCCTGGAAGCCGATGCCCGCGATGTGATGCTGACCGCACCCGTTCGGGCAGCCGCTGATCTTGATGTTCAGCTCCTCGGCCCCGGCGGCGCTTTCCGGATGCGCACGCAGATGCTCGCCGATCAGACGGCCGAGCCCGCGCGATTGCGTCACCGCGACTCGGCAGCTCTCGGCGCCGGGGCAGCTCGTGATGTCCGCGATGGTGCCCGCTCCCGCGAGCCCGAGGCCCGCCGCCGCGAGCCGCGCATGGAGCAGCGGGACGTCCTCGGCGCGCACCCACCGCAGGAGGAGGTTCTGAGTCGGTGAGGTTCGGATCGTTCCGTCGCCGTACGACAGCGCGAGGTCGGCGACGAAGCGCATCTGCGCGGCGGTGAGGTCGCCGAGAACGAGCGTGACCGTGACGATGCGGAACCCCTCCTGTTTCTGCGGCGTCACGTTCGTCGCCAGGAAACGAAGGAGACCGTCTCCGGCACGAAATGACGGGAGCAGGCCGGGGCCGCGCACGACCGCCGAGGCCGCCCGGCGCGCGCTCTCGGGAATCGTCGGGGCGAGATGACCGTGCGGTTCTGGAGCGCTCTCGACCGGGGGCCGCTCGGGATCGAACGAGAGAGAGACACCCCCCTCTGCGCGTACCCTCGCGAGCGCCGCATCGACCTCCGCCCGGAATCCATCCCATCCCATTTCGCGGATCAGGAACTTCATCCGGTTCTGGTTGCGGTTCACGCGATCGCCGAGCGCGTGGAAGACCCGCAGGAGCGCCTCGGCGACGTCGAGAATGTCGCTGGCAGGAAGAAACTCGAACAGGACCCGCGCGTTCGTCGGCACCGTCGCCGTTCCGCCTCCCGCGGTCACGCGGAAGCCTCGAACGCCGTCCTCCACGCGGGCGCGGAAGCCGAGGTCGTTGATCGCCGTCAACGCGTGGTCCGTGCGGCATCCCTCGAAGGCGATCTTGAACTTGCGCGGCAGGGTCGAGCTGAGCGGGTGCCTCAGGAATGCACGTGTCAGCGCTTCCGCGTAGGGCGTCACGTCGAAAGCTTCATCCTGGGCAACGCCGGCATAGGGGCAGGCCGTCACGTTGCGCACCGCGTTGCCGCAGGCCTCGCGCGTCGTGAGCCCGTCCTCGGCGAGGCGTGTCATCGCAAGCGGGACCTGCTCGGGCGGGATGAAGTGGAACTGGATGTTCTGGCGCGTCGTGATGTGACCGAATCCGCGCGAATAGCGCTCGGCCACGTCGGCCAGAGCGTGAAGCTGCGCGGCGGAGAGAACCCCTTGCGGAATCTTCGCGCGGAGCATCTGGACCTCGGGCTGTTTCTGGTTGTACGTGCCGTGCACGAGGCGAAAGAGGCGCCACTGCTCCGAGGTGATCTCGCCGGCCTCGAATTTCGCGAGGGTCTGCGCGAAGACCTCGACCTCGTTCGTGTCGGCGAACGAGAGGCTCGTGCGTCCGAGGGTGCTGGTGTCAACGACCGTGGACATGGGATCTCCTTTGGGGAACCTCGTCGTCCGCGCCCGCCCGAGACGCGCCAGGCGCGATGCGCTCAGCGAGCGACACGACGGCTCCGATCGTGAGCACGCCCGGGCGATCGTGGGTGCCTTCATCGAGCGCAAGCCCGGCGAGCGTTCCGAGCCAGCGCTCTTCGTCGGGGGTCGAAGCCGAGAGGACGATGGCCGCCGGCGTCTCCTTCTTCCATCCGTGCGCGATCAGGAAGCGCGCGATCTCGCGCCGCGCGCCGAGGCCCATGAGAACGACGAGCGTGAGCGCATTCGGCGAGAGGCCGGCCAAAATCGGTTCGTAGGACGACGGGCTCTGTCCGGCGACGACGGTGAAGCCGGAGGCGACGCCGCGATGGGTGATCGGGATGCCGGCAAGAGCCGGCGCGGCGAGCGCGGACGAGATGCCGGGCACGATCTCGAAGGGAATTCCCCCGGCCGCGAGCGCGAGCGCCTCCTCTCCGCCTCGTCCGAAGACGAACGGGTCGCCCCCCTTCAGACGCACCACGCGCTTGCCGCGGCGCGCGAACGAGATCAGGAGCGCGTTGATCTTCTCCTGAGACGTGGAGGGGCGGCCCGCGCGTTTCCCAACCGACGCCCGCAGCGCGCGCGGAGCGAGCTTCAGGATCGCCTCCGGAACGAGCGCGTCGTGAAGCACGACCTCCGCCTCGACGAGACGACGCTCGGCCTTGCGCGTCAACAGCTCGGGATCGCCCGGCCCCGCACCGACGAGGGAGACGAACCCACCGAAGGGACGGCCGATATCGGCAAGGCCGTTCACGGCGCTGCCTCGGCCGTTCCGCGGGCCCGCTCGTAGAGCCGGTTCAACGCATCGAGGAGGAGCGGCCTCCGCTTCTCGATCGGCACGCGCGCGTCACGCCAGCCGCGACGAAGCGCCCGCGCGGCGTCGTTCCAGGTGCCGACGTCGGCGGGGAGGAGCTCGTCGAGCCCCTCGCGCAAGAGGCGGGAGAGAGCGGGGGCCTCCCCCGCCGTCGAGATCGCCACGAGCACGGCGGTGACGCCGTCGCGGCGGAGCACGCTCCCCGCGTACGCGCTGGCATGCGGCGGGTCGTCCACCGCGTTCACGAAGATCTTCCGCGCGGCGCCTGCTTCGGCGACATGGCGGTTCACCTCGGGCGGAGCCGCGGCCACGGCGAGCCACGCCCCGTCCAGATCGCTCTCCTGGAAGGCACGCCGCACGATCGTGACGGGCGCCGACTCGAATTCCGGCCGCAGCTCGGGAGAGACGACCGTGACGTCTGCACCCGAGGCCAGCAGCGCCTCGAGCTTCCACCACGCGACGTTTCCGGCGCCGACGAGAACGACGGAGCGTCCGCCGACCTTGAGAAAAAGAGGAAGCGGAGGGGCGCTCATGCGACACGCTCCCGCGGCACGGAAACGAGGCCTTTCTCCCGCAGAGCGTCGAGGATGACGTCGAGCGATTCGCTCACCGTCTGTCGGTCGCTGCGCACGGTGATCTCGGCGAACTCCGGCGCCTCGTACGGATCGGAGATGCCGGTGAAGTGCTGGATCTCTCCCGCGAGCGCCTTCTTGTAGAGCCCCTTCACATCGCGGGCGACGAGCGCCGGGATCTCGGCATGCACGTGGATCTCGATGAAGGGCAGCCCTTCTTCCTCGGCGATGCGCCTCAGCGCGAGGCGGCTGTCGCGATAGGGCGAGATGGCCGCGGAGATGGCGACCGCGCCGGTGCGAGCGAGCGCGCGCGCCACGAAGCCGATCCGCTTCACGTTCGTGTCGCGGTCTGCTTTCGAGAAGCCGAGATCGGCCGAGAGCGAGGTGCGCACCTCGTCTCCGTCCAGGATCGAGATGGGCAGAAGCTCTCCCAGCTCGAGAGCCAGGGCCTGCGCCAGCGTGCTCTTGCCGGAACCCGACAGGCCGGTGAACCAGAGGATGAAGCCGGAGCCCTGCCGGCGGAGTGAAGCGTTCGCCGAATTCGGCGTACTCGCTGGGCTCGCTGGGCTCGCAGTGTGCCCCTCCTTCGCACTCGCCGGAAAAGCAGTCGCGCCAGATTCCGGCTTCGTCTCCGGCAAACCCTTGGCGTAGTGGCTTCTCAGGATGGCCGCGGTCTCGGGACGCGTGAACTCCACAGGCAGGCTCTTGCCGCTCGCGAGAAGCTCACGCACCTTCGTGCCCGACAGCTCCACGCGTGCCGACGCGCTGTGCGGGCACGTCCTGGCCGAGGCGAGCGCACCGCAGGCGCGGCAGTAGAACGCCGGATCGAAGCGGAGCGGCGTCACCCCCAGCTCCTCCGCCGTGAAGCGGTCGAAGATCTCCTGGGCGGCGAGCGGCGGGTAGAACGAGCCCACCCCGGCGTGATCACGCCCGACGATGAAGTGCGTGATGCCGTAGTTCTTGCGCACGAGCGCATGGAACAGCGCCTCGCGCGGCCCCGCGTAGCGCATCGCGGCGGGAAAGGCCGCGAGCACGGTGCGATCCCTCGGATAGAAGCCGGCAATGAGGCTCTCGTACACCTGGAAACGCACCGGCGCCGGGACGTCGTCACCCTTGGTCTCTCCCACCAGCGGATGAATCACGAGCCCGTCCGTGAGCTCGAGCGCGAGCTTGGTGAGGTGCTCGTGCGCGCGATGGATCGGGTTACGCGTCTGGAAGCCGGCGACCTTCTTCCAGCCGCGGCGGGCGATCTCGGCCCTCAGCGCGCGCGGCGTGAGCCGGTGCCCGGCGAACGGAAGCGTCTCGGGAAGCGGGAGCACGCGCACGCTGCCGCCGAGCAGCCACTCGGAGCGGGCGAGGAGATCGGCGACGCCGGGATGCGCCACGTCCTCCGTGCCATAGACCTCGCGTGCCTCGCGCCGGGCATCGAGCCTGTAGATCTCCTCGATGCGGACCGTTCCCCAGAGCCGGAAGGATTCGTCCACGAGGGCGGCCTCGCCCTGGTGGACCAGGAGCCGGCGGATGGAATCCGAGATGGCGAGCGTCACGGGGATGGGCCAGACGACTCCCGAGGCGAGCCGCAGCCGGCTCAGCACGGACTCGTAATCGGCCGAGCCCAGGAATCCCTTCAGCGGACTCGCGGCGCCGGTGGCGATCAGCTCGAGATCCGCGAGCTCGCGGGCATCCAGAACGATCTGAGGCAGGCGGGCTGCGGCCCAGACGAACCCCTCGCGCTCCCACTCGGGCACGAAGCGGTCCACGAGCACGCCGCCGTGCGGCTCGATGAGATGGCGGGCGAGGCCGGTTTCCACGACGCCCGCCTGGGGAGGAGCGACGCTCGTGGAGGGCTCTTCGCTTTTCTCGGCGGTCCGGGAAGGGGCCTCCCAGTTCAGGACGCGGCTGGTGTTGCTCATGATCTTGCCTTTCGACTTTCTTGTCGTGAATCAGCGGAATGGAAGGTCGGATACCGGCGTGTGCAGACCGCACTCGGTCTTCTCGAGACCACGCCAGCGGCCGACGCGCGGCGCTTCGCCGGCGGAAACCGGCGAGGTGCACGGCACGCAGCCGACACTCGGAAAGCCCTGCTCGTGCAGGGGACTGAAGGGAACGCGGTGCTCGCGGGCGTATGCGGAAACCTCCTCGTGATTCCAGGCCACGAGAGGGTTCACCTTCACGAGCCCGAACTGCGCGTCGGTCTCGATCGCCCGCGCCCGCGCCCGCTGCGGCGTCTGATCCCGGCGGATGGCCGTGACCCACGCGTCGTAGCGCGCCAGCGTCTGCCGCAGGGGCTGCACCTTGCGGAGCGCGCAGCAGAGGTCGGGGTCCCGCGCCCAGAGCCCGTCACCGTGGGCGAGACCCTGTTCCGCCACGTTCTGCACGGGTTTCACCCCTCGAATCTCGACGCCGTAACGCTGCTGCAATTCCTCCCAGAGCGCATACGTCTCGGGAAAGAGCAGCCCCGTGTCGAGCGTGACGATGTCGATCGGGAGAGACCCGGTCGCGATCATGGAGACGAGGACGCAACCCTCGAGGCCGAAGCCCGTCGTGAAGACGGTGCGCGTCGCGTAGTGCTCGGCCACGAAGAGGAGGGCCCCTTGCGCCGTGGGTTCGGGGGCAGTCGCATCGACACGAAGCACAGGGCACTCCATTCGGAAGCCAATTTGGACAGTTGAATCGCTGAACAGAAAACGAATCCAGAGCCCGCAATTCTCAGAAACGAGAGCGGATGTAGTTGCGGGCCAGGAAATGAAAGAGGCCCGGAGTTCCGGGCCTCTTGGGCGCTTTGCTTTGCTTCTTCCCGGGTCGGAGCTGCTTAGGTGGCAGGCTCCGAGCGGGGCGACTCAAGCGCGGCGTCGTAGAGGCCGGAATTCATCCAGGCCGTCGTACAGCGCATACAACACCGCGGCTCGATCGAAAGTACCATCCCCCTCAAGATACGCGCGCTTCGCAATTTGTCAAGGTGACGAACCATCCAATCACGCGTATTTCTCGCCGCACTCCGGGCAGAACTTCGGGTTTCCGTCAGCCACCGCGCCGCATTTGCACGTCTTCTTCTGCGCGAGCGCGTATCCGCATTCGGGACAGAACTTCCCGCCCTGGGTGTTCGCGTGGCACTTGGGGCAAGCCGCGCCCGAAACGGTCGAAACGTCGCGAGCCTTCATCCAGTCCACGCTCCTGGCCTTCTCGTGCACCTGCTCCTTGGCCGCTTCGGCCTGGGCGGCAGCGATCTCCTGGTCCAGGTCGGGAGCGCATCCCTCGCACAGCTGAGCCTTCTTGTTGAAGCAGACGGGCTCGCAGATCCACTGCCCGCAGCGGGTGCACTGGCGGAAGAGGGGACGGATCTCCTCCACCGCCTCCTTCAATGCCGAGTCGTGAGCGGGGCCGCCGATGGCGCGCTGCACCTGGTAGGCCCCGGACACGGCTCCCCCGAAGATGCCGCCGAAGAGCGAGCTGGCCACCTCGAGCGCCGAGCCGGCCATGCCGATCTTGGAGATCTGAAAGCTGGACATGTACCCATTCCCGCACTTCTGGCAGAAGAACTTGAACTGGTAACCCTTGTCGGTGGAGAGGTCCTGGTGGTTTCCGGTGAACTCGATGATTGCCATGGATTTCTCCCTGCTCGGCTGCTGCGCTCACCCGAATTATCTATTGATGAGGGGGCGCGACCCCTTCCCTGGTTCGCGGGCAGCCCGCTACACCGCCAGCTTGCGGTACTTGATCCGGTGCGGCTTGTCGGCCTCGGCGCCGAGCCGCTTGTGGCGGTCGACCTCGTAGTCCTGGAAGTTCCCCTCGTACCAGACGACCTTCGAGTCCCCCTCGAAGGCCAGGATGTGCGTGGCGACGCGGTCGAGAAACCATCGGTCGTGCGAGATGACCACCGCGCACCCGCCGAAATTGAGGACGGCTTCCTCCAGCGCCCGGAGCGTGTCCACGTCGAGGTCGTTCGTGGGCTCGTCGAGGAGGAGCATGTTCCCCCCCTTCTTCAGGGTGCGCGCCAGATGGAGCCGGTTCATCTCGCCGCCCGAGAGATCCTTCACGAGCTTCTGCTGCTCGGCTCCCTTGAAGTTGTACATCGCGCAGAACGCGCGGCTCGAGATCTCGCGCTTGCCGAGGAGGATGAGGTCCTGCCCGCCGGAGAGCTCGTCGTGTACCGTCTTGCCCGCATCGGGGCGCTCGCGGTTCTGGTCGACATACGAGGGGACGACCGTCTCCCCCACCTGGAGCTTGCCGCCGTCGGCCTGCTCGAGCCCCATCATCATCTTGAAGAGCGTCGTCTTGCCCGCGCCGTTGGGTCCGATGATCCCGACGATGCCCCCCTTGGGAAGGTCGAAGTTCAGGTCGTCGAAGAGAAGCTTGTCGCCGAACGCCTTGCGCACGCCCTCGGCGCGCACCACAACGTCGCCGAGGCGCGGACCGGGCGGGATGTAGATCTCGTTCGTCTCCCCGCGCGATTCCGTGCCGCTCTCGGAGACGAGCTGCTCGTAGGCCTGCAGGCGCGCCTTGCTCTTGGCCTGCCGGGCTCTGGGCGACATGCGCACCCATTCGAGCTCACGCTTCAACGCACGCTGCCGCGCCGATTCCGTCTTCTCTTCGACGGCCAGGCGCGCTTCCTTCTGCTCCAGCCAGGACGAATAGTTCCCCTTCCAGGGAATTCCAGCGCCGCGGTCGAGCTCGAGGATCCAGCCCGCCACGTTGTCGAGGAAATAGCGGTCGTGCGTGACGGCCACGACGGTGCCCGGATACTCCGCCAGGAACTGCTCCAGCCACGCCACCGACTCGGCGTCGAGGTGGTTCGTGGGCTCGTCGAGCAGGAGCATGTCGGGCTTTTCCAGGAGCAGACGGCAGAGCGCCACGCGGCGGCGCTCGCCTCCGGAGATCTTGGTGACATCGGCGTCGGGGGGCGGGCAGCGCAGCGCGTCCATCGCTGTCTCGAGCGTGCGGTCGAGATCCCAGCCGTTGGCCGCTTCGATGGCGTCCTGCACTTTGCCGTACTCGGTCATCACCTTGTCCATCTCGGCTGCGGGGATGTCCTCTCCCATCTTCTCGGTCAGCTCGTCGAAGCGCGTGAGCAGCGCCTTCACCGGCTTCACGCCGTCCTCGACGTTTTCGAGCACGGTCTTTTTCGGATCGAGGTACGGGTCCTGCGAGAGGAAGCCGATGCGCGTGCCGTCGGCCGGAAACGCCTCGCCGGTGAACTCCTTGTCGATGCCCGCCATGATGCGGAGAAGCGTCGATTTTCCCGCGCCGTTCAGGCCGAGGATCCCGATCTTGGCGCCGGGATAGAAGGAGAGATAGATGCCGCGCAGGATCTCCCGCTGGGGCGGGACGACCTTGCGCAGGTTCTGCATCGTGAAGATGTATTGCTGTGCCATGGGGCGCGGAGAGTAGCAGGGACGCGGAGAGGCGCGCACGTTCGGGTGTCGCCGTGAATCACACCCCCGGGACCACCTTCCGCGATAGCATCGCGAAAAGAGGGACACAAAATGAATTCAACGATCTATTGGATCATCGCCTGCGTGGTCGCCGGCTGGCTGACTGGTTTGATCATGAAGGGGCGCGGCTACGGGCTCATCGGCGACTTCATCCTCGGCATCGTCGGGGGCTGGCTGGCCGGTCTGCTCCTGACGCGCTTCATCCACGTCGGGAACGGAATGACGGGACAGATCCTCATCCGGATGCTCGGCGCCGTGCTCCTGGTGCTCATCGTCCGTCTCTTACGCCGAGCCTGATTTCCGCCCTTGTCTTCTATTTAGACTTAGTCTAAAACATTGGGAGGAGCTTTCCATGGCCAAAAAATCCCATTCGAAATCCAAGCCCGATTCGAAATCCAAGCCCGACAGCGTCGTTGCCGCCCTGAACCGCCAGCAGGCCAACGCCCTCGTGGCGTACCTGAACTACAAGAAATATCACTGGCTCACCTACGGCCCCCTCTTTCGCGACATCCACCTCCTGCTCGACGAGCAGGCGACGCAGGTGTACGAGATGATCGACGAGCTGGCCGAGCGCGCGATCATGATCGACGGCACGCCGATCGGCGATCCGGGCCGGTACTTTGCCGCCGCCAGCGTCACTCCGTCCACCGGCACGCAGACGATGGAAGAGATGATTCGCGAGGCGATCGCGACCCACGACCTCATCATCGCGGAGCTGCACCAGGACAGCGAGACCGCCGACCAGGCGGGCGACATCGGCACGACTGACGTCTTCACGCGGCTCGTGCAGGTTCACCAGAAGCATCGCTGGTTCCTGCGCGAGATCGTGCGCAAGAAGGACGGCCTCGTCTCCTGAACGGCCGTTAAACTCCGCGGCAAAGGGGAATTCCATGACCTCTGCGCCGCGCTTCCAGAATCTCGTTCGCGCGGCCGCTCTCCTCGGGGGAGCGGCCTTTCTCTCTTCGGCTCCTCTTCACGGCGCCGATCCGGGCGGGGCGAAGAAGCCGTTCACGATCGAAGACCTGTACCGAGTCAAGGGCGTGGGCGAGCCCGCCCTCTCGCCCGACGGCAGGACGATCGTCTATGTCGTCACGACGGCCGACCTGCCCAGGACCAAGCGCAGCCTTCAGCTCTACCGGGTGGACGCGGACGGAAGGAACACGCGACGGCTGACGTTCTCGGACAAGCGCGACGAGGCTCCTCGCTTCCTGCCCGACGGGCGGTCGCTCGCGTTCCTGTCCAACCGCAACGAGGACACCCAGCTCTTCATCATGCCGATGAACGGGGGTGAGCCGGAGCAGAAGACGAAGTTTCCTGGCGGCATCGCCTCGCCCGTCTTCTCGCGCGACGGGAAGCGCGTGGCCTTCAGCGCGGACGTCTACCCCGACTGCGGCGCGGACGCTCCGTGCAACAGGAAGAGAGACGAATCGCGCGAGAACGGAAAGCTCAAGGCCCATCTGGCCGACTCGCTGCTCTACCGGCACTGGACCGACTGGAAGGAATCCAAGCGCACGCACATCTTCGTGATGGACCTGGCGCAAGGGGCGGAATCGGTGCGCGATCTGACGCCTGGAGATTTCGACTCGCCCGTGTTCTCGATCGGCGGCGCGGCCGCGTACGACTTCTCGCCTGACGGCAAGGAGCTGGTCTTCACCTCGAATCGCGACCGTGACGAGGCCGCCTCCACGAATGCCGACCTCTGGACCGTTCCCGTCGAGGGGCCCGCGGACAAGCCGAAGAATCTGACGGCGGGCAACACGGGCTGGGACGGCACGCCCCGCTACACGCCCGACGGACGCTTCATCGCGTTCCGCACGCAGAAGACGGCCGGGTACGAATCCGATCGCTTCCGGCTGGCGCTCTACGAGCGTGCGACCGGCACGACGCGCGTCCTCACCGATGGCTTCGACAACTGGATCAACGATTTCGCGATCTCGCCGAACGGCAAGAAGATCTTCTTCACGGCCGACGTGAAGGGGCGCACGCCGCTCTACGCGTTCGACCTGGCCTCCGGAAAGATCGACGAGATCAGCAACGTGGGCTTTCTGGACGCGTTCGAGATCGCGCCCGATGCCAGCTGGGCCGTGCTCGCGCGCCGCCAGGTGGGTAAACCCTCCGAGCTCTATCAGGTGGCGATCGGCGCCGGCGCCAAGGGCGCGGAGCTGCGCCTCACCACGCACAACGCCGACCTGGAGAAAGAGGTCGACATCCGGCCGGCGGAGGAGATGTGGGTGACGGGCGCGGACGGAAAGCAGGTGCAGGTTTGGATCGTCAAGCCGCACGGATTCGATCCGGCCAAGAAGTACCCGCTCATCCTCAACATCCACGGCGGCCCGCAGTCGCAGTTCGCCGACTCCTTCCGCGGCGACTGGCAGGTCTATCCCGGAGCCGGCTACGTGGTGGCGTTCCCGAATCCGCACGGCTCGACGGGCTTCGGACAAGACTTCACCGCCGCGATCTCGGGCGACTGGACCGGCAAGGTGATGGAAGACATCCACAAGGTCACCGCCGCGCTGAAGAAGCTCGATTACGTCGACTCCGAGCGCATGGGAGCGATGGGCTGGTCGTGGGGCGGCTACGCGATGATGTGGATCGAGGGGCACAACGACCTCGGCTTCAAGGCGCTCGCCTCGATGATGGGCGTCTACGACCTGCGCGCGATGTACAGCTCCACGGAGGAGATCTGGTTCCCGGCGTGGGACCTCGAGGGCACGCCGTGGGACAACCCCGAGTCTTATCGCAAGACGTCGGCCTCCGAGTACGTGAAGAGCTTCAAGACACCCTGCCTCGTGATCACGGGCGAGAAGGATTTCCGGGTCCCGTTCACGCAGTCGCTCGAGTTCTTCACCGACCTGCAGCGGCAGAACGTCCCCTCGCGCCTGATCGTGTTCGAGAAGGCGGGGCACTGGCCGGCGTGGTACGAGATGGCGCTCTACTACGACGCGCACCTCGACTGGTTCCACAAGTATCTGGGCGGCGGTCCGGCGCCGTGGGACCCGAAGGAGATGGTGGGCAACCGCGTCTTCACCGAGGAGAACAACGGAAAGAACGACAAGGACGCCAGGAAGTAGCGTCACCTTGTTCTCGCACCGCATCCCCGCGCCGTCGGGCACGAACCTCCTCACCGAGGCGCTGGCCGCGCGGACCGAGAGCTACATCGACCTCACCGTCTCGAACCCGACGACGGTGAGCCTGCCGGCGGCCGACGACACGGGGTGGAACGCGCTGGCCGCGGCTCCGGCGCGGGTGTATGCGCCCGACCCGAAGGGGCTGCGCACGAGCCGGCAGGCCGTGTCGGACTATTACGCGCGGCACGGCGTGGCGGCGAATCCCGAGCGGATTCTCCTGACCGCCTCCTCGAGCGAAGCCTACGGATGGCTGTTCAAGCTGCTCGCGGATCCGGGCGATGCGATCCTCGTTCCCGCGCCGAGCTATCCGCTGCTCGACGCGCTGGCCGAGCTGGAAGCGCTCGAGCTGCATCGGTACTCGCTGTCGATGGAGGACGGCTGGGCGCTGCACGCGTCCGCCATCGAGGCGGCCCTGGATCGGCTCGATCTTGCGGGCAAGAGGGTCGCTGCGGTCGTCCTCGTGAATCCGAACAACCCCACCGGCGGCTCCATCGCACAGGCCGAGCTGAAAGCGTTGCTGCGCCTCTCGCACGAGCGCAACTTCGGCGTCATCTCCGACGAGGTCTTTCTCGATTACCGTTTCGAATCAAGCGCCGAGGACGTCGCGGTCGCCGCGTCCGAGAGCGAGGGGCTCGTCTTCTCGCTCGGCGGGCTCTCGAAGGCCGCAGCGCTGCCGCAGCTCAAGCTCGGCTGGATCCTGGCGAACGGCCCCGAGCCGCACCTGTCGCAGGCTCTGAGCCGGCTGGAGTGGATCGGCGATGCGTATCTCTCCGTGGGCACTCCGGTGCAGCAGGCGCTGGCGCAGCTCCTGGAAGCGAGCGACGCGACCGCGCAGCGAATTCGCGAGCGGATCGCGTGCAACCGGGCGGCGCTCGACGCCGCTTTCTCCGCCGGAGGAGCGGTCTCGGTGCAGCGCATGACGGGCGGCTGGTCTGCCGTGCTGCGCCTCCCCGCCGTGATGACCGAGGAGCGGCTCGTCATCATGCTGCTCGAGCGGCACGACGTGCTCGTGCATCCCGGCTACTTCTTCGAGTTTCCGTTCGAGGCCTTCCTGGTGCTGAGCCTGCTCCCCGAGCCGGGAGAATTCGCGCGGGGCATCGCACGCCTGGCGGCGGCGCTCGGTGCGCTCGTGCCCGCTTAGCAAGCCCCCGGCGAAAGCAGGTGTGCCGGTGCTCAGGCCAGCCGGTGCTCAGGCCAGCCGCGCGACCAGCTTCTTCGCCAGCAGGTAAGCGTCACCCGGCCAGCGCGCGGAGAGATAGTTGCGGTCCTCCACCACGAAGGCCGCGCGATCGTCCGTGCGGGTCCCCTTGGCGAAGAGGTGCAACGGACCGCGGCGAAACTGCGTGCTCGGATCGGCGAGAGCACCCTTCACCTCCTCTTCGACATAGGCGGGATAGGTCCGGTAATAGCGGTCGAGCTTCCAGGCCGTCGCGAAGTATGCCGTCCGCTCCATGTATCCCGGCAGGCAGGTGGTCGTCGCGTGCGCGAGCAGGCTCCGTCCCGTCGCCGGATCCGTTGCCCGCGCCAGCACGAGGACGCCGTGGCAGATCGCGGCGACGGGACGCGCAAGGTTCCAGAACGCGGCGACCTTCGCGCGCAGCACTTCGCTCTCGAGATACGGCCGCATGCCGGGGGCGTGTCCGCCTGGAAGCAGCAGCGCGTCGAAGGCGGCCGGCACGATCTCGGCGTACGGGAGCGGGGCGCGGAAATCGCGCGAGGTTTCGAGCTCGCGGTAAAACTCCTTGGCTTCGCTCTCGGCACCGAGCAGCCCGAAGACGACGCCCGTGAGGAGGAGCGGATCGCCGTTCGGCACCGCCCCGGCTGCCGTCGCAAAAACGACCTCGTGCCCGGCGTCCCGGAGCAGCTTCCACGGGACGGCGCACTCGGTGACGTCGAAGTCCCGGTCGGGAAGAGGAACGAGGATGCGCGCCACGATCCGGCCTTGGGCTACGCCAGCGCGCGCAGAGCGTTCACGGCCGCCGCGAGCTTCATCACGGTGTTCCAGTTGCGCCCCGTGCCGCGCGTCTCGAGCCTTCGCTCGATGACGTTGATGGTGAGCTTCGAGTCCCCCACGCCGTCGGGATAGATCATGTAGAGCTCCCGCCCCACGGCTTCCACGGTCTCGGGCCCCTTGATGGCCTCCCGCAGCGCCTGCACCTGCTTCGTCCCCGGCGCGTCCTTCAGGAACATGACGACCAGATGGCTTGGATCCTTCTCGGCGGCACCGGGAAACGGGTTGTGCGCGACGGCCTGGTCCCACTCGGCGGCCGTTCGCACGATGAAATCGGTGCGGAGCTTCAGGCCCTTCTCCGCCTCGGTCTCGAGCAACGTCTCGAGCGAGGCGGGCGTCCGGAAGCCCGAGCGGAAGACGACGTTCCCGGACTGCAGCAGCGAGCGGACGTCCGCGAGCCCGAGCCCGGTCAGGAGCGCGCGCAGGTCCGCCATCGGCACCTTCCTGTGGCCGCCGACGTTGATCCCCCGCAGCAGGCCCACGTACGTCTTCATCGCGTGTCTCCCTCGGTTCGAGGATATCGTGAGGCCCCGCGCCTTTTGATTTCCCAGGACGAGGAGCCGCCCGCTTGAAGAACGAGAACCGGAACGAGACCGAGCACGTCATCCGAAGCCGGCGCGTGGCGACCGTCGAGGGCGTGCGCCCCGCCACGCTCCACATCCGGGATGAGCGCATCGCGGCCGTCGGTGCCTACGACGAGTCGTTCCCCTCCCTCGCGGTCCACGACGTGGGAGACGCCGTCGTGATGCCAGGCATCGTCGACAGCCACGTTCACGTGAACGAGCCGGGACGCACGGAGTGGGAGGGGTTCGAGACCGCCACCCGCGCGGCAGCGGCCGGCGGCGTGACCACCATCTGCGACATGCCGCTGAACAGCATTCCGGTGACGACGACGGCCGCGGCGCTCGCGATCAAGGCGAGCGCGGCCGCGGGGAAGGCCATGGTCGATTACGCGCTGTGGGGCGGGCTGATCCCGGCGAACGCGCATTCGCCCGAGTCGCTCGACGCGCTGCTTGCCGCCGGGGTGCCCGGCTGCAAGTGCTTCCTGGTCCACTCGGGCATCGACGAATTTCCCGATGTGAGCGAAGCGGATCTGCGGGCCGCCATGCCGGTCATCGCGCGGCACGGCGCGGTGCTGCTCGTGCACGCGGAGGTCCCCGGCCCCATCGATGCTGCGGCAAAAGCGGCAGCGGCAGCAGCGGCGGCGAGCCCCGGAGACCCGCGCGCCTATGCGACGTGGCTCTCGTCCCGCCCCCGCGCGTCGGAGAACGAAGCGATCGCCCTGATGCTGCGGCTCTCCGAGGAGACGGGCTGCCGCGTGCACATCGTGCATCTCTCCTCGTCCGATGCGCTCCCGATGCTGGCCGCCGCACGTGCGCGCGGCGTGCCGGTGACCGTCGAGACGTGCCCGCACTACCTGACGTTCGGATCCGAGGAGATCGCCGACGGGCGCACAGAGTTCAAGTGCGCGCCGCCGATCCGTGAGGCGGAGAATCGCGAGCGCCTGTGGCTGGGGCTGCGCGAGGGCACGATCGACCTGGTCGTCTCCGATCATTCCCCCTGCGTCCCCGGCTTGAAGGCGCTCGACACGGGCGACTACGTGAGGGCGTGGGGAGGCATCTCGTCGCTGCAGCTCGCGCTACCGGCGCTCTGGACCGGGGCCCGGGCGCGCGGCTTCGCGCTGGCCGACGTGATCGCGTGGATGTGCCGCGGTCCCGCGCGGCTCACCGGGCTCGCAAACCGCAAGGGAACGCTGGCGGCGGGAGCGGATGCCGACCTCGTCGTTTGGTACCCTGAGCGCGAGTTTTCCGTGCAGCCAGAGCTGATCCGTCATCGTCACCCGCTGACGCCCTACGCGGGGCGCGTCCTGTGCGGCGTGGTGGAGCAGACCTACGTGCGCGGCACGCTCGTCTTCGACGGCGGCGCGTTCCCATCGCCCCCCATCGGTCAACGGCTCGTCCCGAACGAAAGGGGCTGATCTCTGCCGCAGTTTCCGCACTTCACGACGCTGGTCGACCTCGCCTCCGAGCGGCTCGGCGGGCGCGTCCTCTTCGCCAACGACGATTTCTTCGCCGAGAAGGAAAATCTCCTCAAGGCCGAGGACGCCATCTTCATCGCCGACGAGTACACCGATCGCGGCAAGTGGATGGATGGATGGGAGAGCCGCCGCCGAAGGACGTCGGGCCACGACTTCGCCGTCGTGCAGCTGGGCCTCCCCGGATCGATCCGCGGGTTCGACGTCGACACGAGCCACTTCACGGGGAACTATCCCGAGGCCTGCTCCATCGATGCGATCTCGATCCCGGAAGGAACGAAACTGGACGGAGACTCCGCGGCGTGGGTCGAGGTCCTGCCCCGCACCCCGCTCCGCGGCGGCTCGCACAATCTGTTCCCGCTGAACGACCGGCGCCGCTTCACCCACGTGCGGCTGCAGATCTATCCCGACGGCGGCGTGGCGCGCCTGCGCGTGCACGGCGAGGCGATGGCCGACTGGCGTGCCCTCTCGACTGAGACGGCCGTCGACCTCTGCACGCTCGGGAACGGCGGTCTCGTGATGGCCTCGAGCGACGCGTACTTCGGCTCGCACCAGAACCTGCTGATGCCGGGGCAGGGCACGAGCATGA
The DNA here is from genome assembly GCA_039919545.1 of Thermoanaerobaculia bacterium. Classification (GTDB taxonomy): domain Bacteria; phylum Acidobacteriota; class Thermoanaerobaculia; order UBA5066; family UBA5066; genus JBDSFL01. The sequence continues at coordinate 23,616 of JBDSFL010000332.1, forward strand.
AGGACGGCTGGGAGACGAAGCGCAGCCGCCGCCCGGGAGCTG
>JBDSFL010000344.1:0-2665 GCA_039919545.1 Thermoanaerobaculia bacterium
GCATCGACTGGTCGGTCCCGAGCCCCAGCTTGCGCGCCCGTTCGCGCACGAACTTCCCCGCGAGCCAGTGGAACTCGGCTGTCGACATCGTTCGCTGGAACTGAGGCGCCCGCAGCATCTCGCGGAAGAAGGCGTCCGTGTCGAGGAGAACTTCGTACGGGAAAACGATGTCGTAGATGCGGATCACACCGTCTTCACGCAGCGCGATGTCGTCGAAGTTCGGCCGCCCCTCGTGGATCGGCATCCCGAGCGCATGGTGCACGTCGTGGTAGAGATTCGCGCCCGTGGAGATCATCCAGTCGATGAATCCCGCCTTCATGAGGGGATTCAGGCACGAAAGCCCGAGGCCGGCGGGCGTCATCGCCCCGGTCAACGACACTCCCACGGTGACATCGGGCTCGAGCATCTTCTCGACGAACAGGGTGCAGGCCTCGCGCAGCCGAGCCGCGTTGTAGGCGGAGAACGTCTGCTCGATCAGGTCCGCCGCTTTGACGGAGCCGGTCACCGGGCGAGGAGCGATTCGTCGGCCGGAGAGAAAACGGCTGGGCGCGGCGGGCTTCTTTTTCGACATGAGCAGACCCTAGCAGCCCGTGGCGAAAGTGGAAAGGGGCGGAGTGAAAAGCGGGACTCGACAATCGTTATGATCGGACGGGAATGGAAATGGGTCCGGATCGATCGGTGTCGCCTCTGCTGTCCGTACGCGGGCTCAGGGTGCAGTTCCGCGGCGCCGCCGGACAGGAGCTCGACGCGGTCGACGGCATCTCGTTCGACGTGCTCCCTGGGGAGATCGTGGCGCTGGTGGGGGAATCGGGCAGCGGCAAGACGCTGACCGGGCTCTCGCTGCTCGACCTCGTGCCCGAACCGGGACGCATCACGTCGGGAGAGATCCTGTTCGAAGGCCAGGACGTGCGCACCGCCACCGAGCGCCAGAAGCAGAAGGTGCGCGGCGGGGGAATCGGCCTCGTGTTCCAGGAGCCGGGAAGCGCGCTCGACCCGGTTCGCACCATCGGTTCCGAATTGATCGCGGTGCTCAGGAGGCATCGCCACCTGAACGGGAGCGAGGCGCGCCGCGAGGCCGTCCGCTGGCTCGAGCGTGTATCGCTTCCCGAACCGGAGCGCCGGATGGACGACCTCCCGCACCGCATGTCTGGCGGCATGCGCCAGCGCGCCACCATCGCTCTGGCCCTGGCGGGCGGGCCGCGCCTTCTCGTCGCCGACGAGCCCACGACCGCGCTCGACGTCACCATCCAGGCGCAGATCCTGAAGCTGCTGCTCGAGCTGCGACGCGAGCTGGGGCTCGCGGTCCTGCTCATCACGCACGATCTCGGCGTCGTGGCCGAGACGGCCGATCGCGTGCTGGTGATGTACTCCGGCGAGATCGTGGAATCCGCATCGGTTCACGACCTCTTCAGCGCCCCGGCTCATCCGTACACGCGAGGGCTGATGGCGTCGCGGCCGAGCCCGCATGAGCATAGCGGCGGCAAGCGGCTTCAAACGCTCGAAGGCACGGTCCCGGAGCTCGGCCACCGGCCGCAGGGCTGCGCGTTCGAGCCCCGCTGCCCCGAGGCGTTCGGCCGCTGTCAGGCGGCCCGGCCCATCGCCTTCGCCGTCCCGGACCGCTCCAGCCGTGCTGCCTGTTTTCTCTGGGACGGCGGCGCGCGGGAAACGCGCGACGAGCCGCTGGCGAGCGCGGCTTCCCGCGAGGCAGCGCCGCGTTGAGTCAGCCTGTCGAGAGTGTCGAACGTCTCGAGGGCAGCGCACCACCCGAGGAAGCGCCGCTCGTCTCCGTGCGGGATCTCTGGAAATCGTTCCCCGTGTCCACCGGGCTCTTCGAGAAGAGCGCGATGGCGGTGGCTGTGGGCGGAGTCTCGTTCGACGTGCCGGCGGGCAAGACTCTGGCCCTCGTCGGAGAATCGGGCTCCGGCAAGACGACGACCGCGCGGCTGCTGCTCCGACTCCTGACGCCCGATCGCGGCTCGATGCAGTTCGACGGCGTCGACTGGCTCGCGCTCCCCGGGAGGGAGCTGAATCGCCTGAGGCGGCAGATCGGGGTCGTGTTCCAGGATCCGGTGACCTCGCTCGACCCCCGCATGACGGTCGAGCAGATCGTGGCGGAGCCTCTGGAGATCCACCGGATCGGCAATGCGCGCGAACGGAAAGAGCGTGTGCGTGAGCTTTTGAACCAGGTCGGTCTTCCCTCCTCGGCGCTGGCCAAGACGCCGCGGGAATTCTCCGGGGGGCAGCGCCAGCGCATTGGCATCGCCCGCGCGCTGGCGACGGAGCCCAAGTTCATCGTCCTGGACGAGCCGGTCTCCGCCCTCGACGTCTCGGTGCGCGCCCAGATCCTCAACCTGCTGCTCGATCTCCAGCAGTCGACGCCCTCCCATCCCGCCTATCTCTTCATCGGCCACGACCTCGCCGTGGTGCGCCGCATCGCCGATCGGACCGCGGTGATGCACCGGGGCCAGATCGTGGAAGAGGGGCCCACCGAGGCGCTCTTCCAGGCCCCCCGCCATCCGTATACTTCGCTGCTTCTCTCGGCTCAGCCCCGCTGGGCGCCTCGATAGCACCGAACAGGGGCTGGAAACCAGGGGCATTCGGCCTCAAACTCGTTCCGTTACAAAACTTTTCGTCCAGGAATCCGTATCTGTAGGTGTCGAAGGTC
>JBDSFL010000359.1:0-4796 GCA_039919545.1 Thermoanaerobaculia bacterium
GAGACGATGCCGTCCGAAGGGGATTCCTCGCCCGAGAGGATGCGCAGCAGCGTGGACTTTCCCGAGCCGTTCGCGCCGACGAGGCCGTATCGATTGCCCGGGTTGAACTGGATGGAGACGCCGCTGAACAGGGTCTGCGCGCCGAAGGACTTGCCGAGGTCGGAAACGGCGATCATGGGCCGCGGACGATAGCACGCGCACCGGCTCCGGCAGCGGGCGCGAACCCGTTCGGGCGCCGGGGCGCTGCGGGCTGCGCCGAGCCGGGCGCCCGGTAGAATTGGAGAGTCGAATGCGAGCCTTCGCGCTGCTGCTGGCGTTCCTCATCCCGGCTCAGGCGCCGACCCCGAAATCCCCCTCCGCTGTGTCGCCTTTGCCGACCGCCTCGCCCGGCGACATCCGCCGGGAGGTGAGCGTCTCCCGCATCGTGGTCGATGCGTTCGTGACGGATCGGAAGGGCGATCCGATCCCAGGGCTCACCCCGTCTGACTTTCGCGCCACGATCGACGGCGTCATGGCCGAGGTGGAATCGGCCGAGTGGATCGCGGCCGCGCCGTCGTCTGACCCGTCTGCACCGTCGGTGCCCTCCGAGTCGCCCGTCGTTCCGGCGTCGGAAGCCGCGGGCCCGCCTGAGCTCGTGAGCCCGAGTCCCGCTCCGCCGGAAGGGCGCCTCATCGTCTTCTTCTTCCAGACCGACTTCACGCGCTCACGCCTCATCGGGCAGGTGCGCATGAACCATCACGCCAAGAAGTATCTCGACACGCTCCTGCCCAGCGATCGCGTCGCCGTCCTCTCGTTCGACTCGCATCTGAGGCGCCGCCTGGACTTCACGCGGGATCGCGAACGGATCCGCACGGCACTCTTCTCCTCGTTGAAGATCAACGACCCGGAGCCGGGTGCCGTGCCGGACGCCGCGATGCCGTCACTCTTCACGCACATCTCGAGCGCGGAGGCGCGAGACGCCGCCAGCGTGGACCGCGCGCTCGAGCTCACCGCGCTCGCACTGGCTCCGCTTCGCGGGCCCAAGGCGCTCTTGTTCTTCGGCTGGGGGGTGAACGTGGACCGAACGCCCCGCGCGGGAGTCGACCTCTCGAATGCCGTGAACGCGCTGCTGCAGGCGCACGTCCCGCTCTTCACGCTGGACGTTTCCGATGCCGATTCGCACACCTTGCAGACCGGCCTGCAGGAGCTCTCCGCGTACACGGGCGGCACGTACGCGAAAACGAATCTCTTTCCGGGCCAGGCCATGGATCGCGTGCGGCGCACGCTGCTCGGACGCTACGAGCTGGTGCTCGTGCTGCGGGACGACGGGTCGAGCCAGTCGCACACGCTGGCCATCGAGCTGGTGGGCCGGAAGGGAACGGTGGTCGCCCGCGAGGCGACAGCGAGGGGAAGGTGACGGATGAGCGATGGAGCTGCGTGAGCGTGATCGATGGGACGGGGCCAGGTCCTTTTTGAAACGACCTGACCCCGTGGGAGATGAACCCTTTACTTCCCGACCACCCGCACGACCGCGGTGGAGCCCGGGATCTTGTCGCCCGCCATCGGCTCGAAGCGTCCGCCCAGACAGCCCGACAGGAACTGCTCGGCGCGGGCGTTGAAGTCGATCCTGTTCTCGGGACGCGCGAAGCCGTGTCCCTCGTCGGGATACAGGACGTAGGTCACGTTGCCCTTGTTCTTGGCGATGGCGTCCACGATCTGCTCGGATTCCTTCTGGTTCACGCGCGGGTCGTTGGCGCCTTGACCGATGAGCAGGGGCCTGACGATCTTGTCTGCCTTGAAAAGCGGAGAGGCGGCCTTCACGAGTTCGGCGTCCTTGGGATCGTCCACGTTCCCCATGCGCACGTCGAACGTGGCGCGCATCGGCTTCCAGTAAGCGGGGATCGAGCCGATGAGCGTCTTGAGGTTCGACGGGCCGACGATGTCCACCGAGCAGGCGAACTTCTCGGGTGTGAACGTGACCGCCGCCAGCGCGGCGTACCCGCCGTAGGAGCCGCCCATGATGGCGACCCGCTTCGGATCCGCATAGCCCTGTTTCACGGCCCAGTCGACCGCGTCGAGCAGGTCGTCGTGCATCTTCAGGCCCCACTGCTTGTTCCCGGCATTGAGAAATTTCTTCCCGTAACCGGTCGACGCGCGAAAGTTCACCTGGAGCACGGCGTAGCCGCGGTTGGCAAGCCACTGCGCATAGGGGCTGTATCCCCACGTGTCGCGCCCCCAAGGTCCGCCGTGGACGAAGAGCACCATCGGGAGGTTCTTCGGCGCCACTCCCACGGGAAGCGTGAGGTAGGAATTCAGGTGCAGCCCATCAGACCACCGGCTTCATCTCGGCCAGGGCGAGCCCCTCGAGCTTCGGCTGGTGCACGAAGAGGAAGGTCCCCTTCTTCCCCGCGCGGTCCCAAGCGTAGTAGCGCACCGGGCCGTGATCGTTGGTGAAGGCGACGAGCCAGGTCGCGTCCCTCGCGTCGCGGCCGAGCACGTTGAAGTCGCCGTCGACGAGCTTGGCGATCGCGTCGAAGTCTCCCTTCACCGACGGATCGATCACCTTCCAGGTGGTGCGTCCCGGGGCGAAGGAAACCGCCTGCACCACGTGCCTCAGCGGATGGATCAGCACGTCGCCGGCATCGACCTCCGCGGAGCCGGCGACGACGGTCTCGACGCCTGTCGCGATGTTCTTCTGGATGACGCGCGCCGTGTCGTTGCCGACCGAGGACAGCAGGAACGCCGAGGCGCCGTCGAGCGAGAAATCCAGGAAGCTCAGGATCTCCTCGGGCCCCACCTTGATCCAGCTCTTCCACGGCGACTTCACGTCCGGACGGATCCGGATCTCGGTCCCGCCGTCGGGCGTGGACACCTGCGCGGCGCGAACCTGGAGCTTGGAGTCGGCTCCCCAGCCGGCGACGTCTCCGGGATTCTCGGTGTCGAGCGTGAGGCCGCCGGTGGCGAGGGTCAGCCGGTGGATGTCGAACAGCTCCCGGTTCCTCAGGTTCATCGAGACGAGGACCTGATCGGGGAAGGCGGGGTCCGTGGCCTCCAGGCCCGCGCGCACACCCTGAAAAGGGGTGTAGTCGCGCACGTTGCCGGATGCCAGCTCCACGCCGTAAAGGTGGAAGTTCTCGTCGCCGTCGGCGTCTTGGGTGTAGACGAGCGTCTTGTTGTCCTCGGCCCAGAAGTACTGTCGAATGCCTCGCTTCTTGTCGGCGGTGACGATCTTGTCATCGTCCTTCCCGATCGTCTTGACCCAGACCTGCATCACGTTCTTCTTGTCGGGGGCCAGCCAGGCCAGGCGCGTGCCGTCCGGCGACATCCGCGGGGTGGCGCGCTCCGGATTTCCGAACAGGATGTCCCGCGAGATCGGCTGGGGAAGCTCGGCGCGGGCCGGGGCGGCCCCGGAGCTCAGGGCGAGCAGGCAAACGGCGAGGACGGCGGCGGATCTTCGGGAACGAGGGCGCATCGATACTCCTTGCCCCGTCAGGGGCGGCTGCATTTCAGAAAACCAGTACGTCAGGCGTCGGTTGTTTGTTCCTTATCACATCTTTCGGGGGCAGTTTGGCTAAAATCGGCGTTTCAATGGGTCCCCGTTTTCCACGAGTGATGAATTCATCGGTTCACGTGAAGATAAGGAGCAGACGAGCATGAAGCGTTTCCTGTTGTCTCTGGCGATCCTGGCGGCCATCGCACTTCCGGTCGCGGCGAAGGACGACACCCCCCCGATGGACAAGAAGTTTCTCGGCATCGACAAGTGCAAGAAGGGGAAGTTCGACTGCGAGTGGGTCTCGCCCGAGTTCTCCTTCTCCGGCAAGAAGATCCACGTCGAGAAGTTCGAGAAGGTGGCCGACCCGCCGAAGGGGGACGACTACGGCGACCTCCACTGGAAGAACGCCGACGAGTTCATGCAGAACGTCTTCATCGACGAGACGAACGACCGCTTGAAGAACGGCACGAAGTTCGTGGCCGGCGGGTCGGGCGAATACACCCTGAAGGGGCAGATCACCGAGTTCCGCTATCCCAAGAAGGGCGCCTCCGGCTGGGGCTGGATCGCCGAGGCGGCAGGCTCGGGCGCGATCTCGTATGACTGGAAGATCGTGGACAAGGCGGGGAACACCATGGTGGCCGTGCACCACCGGATCCTGGCCGGCGCGTCCAACACGCTCGACCGCCGCGTCTCGAACGTCCACAACGACGACATGGTCGATTTCGTCAAGAAATACTCGAAGTAAAAGTCCTCCTTTTTTCCTGGTTTGACGGGGCCGAAAGGCCCCGTTATTCTTTCCTGGCTTGGAGGCGCCACCAATCAGACCAGGCTCCATACCCCTCACCCTTCCTGAAGCGGGACTCGGCGCGCTCTTCGGCGTCCACGACGAAAATCTGCGGCTGCTCGAGACGGCCTTCGCCGTCCAGATCTCCGCGCGCGGTCGCGAGGTGTCGATCAGCGGCGAGCCCGAGGCCACGGCCTTGGCCGCCCGGCTCCTCTCGGAGTTCTCCAAGCTCATCGAACGGGGCTACACGCCCAAGAAGCCCGAGCTCGTGTCGGCCATCCGCATCCTGAAGGAAGACCCCGAGACCTCGCTGGTCGACTTCTTCGAGAACCGCTCCGTGGGTCCCGCCCTGCGCCAGGTCGTCTCGCCGCGCAACGTGCGGCAGCAGGAATACCTGCAGGCCGTCACCGACCACGACATCGTCTTTGCCATCGGGCCGGCCGGCACGGGGAAAACCTATCTCGCCGTGGCCATGGCCGCCGCCGCGCTGCTCGAAAAAACCGTCAAGCGCATCGTTCTCTGCCGCCCGGCCGTCGAGGC
>JBDSFL010000386.1:0-3050 GCA_039919545.1 Thermoanaerobaculia bacterium
AGCAGCCGGGGGCGGTCTGCCGATCCGGCAAATCGCGCGATTCGTTGCGAAGATGGCGTCACGCCGCGGGGTCCGAGCTTAGTTTGTGCTCAAACGAATATGCTACCTTGGAGCCGGCGGGCGGAAGGCGCCCACCGAGGAGGTCGTAGATGAGAGGAGACCTCGGGTGCGTCGTTCCGATCGGGCTCGCTGCGGGATGCGCGTCGAAGCCCTCCGCGAGGATGGCTGATTCCGCGCCGAAGACGGAGACCCCTGCCACCCACACGTCCGTGTCTGGCAGCGGTCACGAATTCGCCCCCGCAACCGAAGACACTGTCGCCGAACGGCTTCCGGAAGACATTCAGGAAATCAACCGAAGAGGGTACCTGAGGGACAGCTTCTTCGACTTCGACTTCCATGCCGTGCGTCCCGATCAACGCGAAGTTCTCGCGCGGGACGCCGCCTGGCTCGAGGGATGGGAGACCGTGAAGGTCCGGATCGAGAGCCATTGCGACGAGAGGGGAGCCGCACGATACAACCTGCCGCTCGGCGAGAAACGGGCGGGGGAGGACCTGGAATATCTGAAGTCTCCGGGGATCGACCCATCTCGAATCGAAATGGTGTCTCACACCAAGGAGCGCCCGTTCGAATCGGGGCACGACGAGGGAGCGTGGACTCAGAATCGGCGCGATCACCTTCTGGTCGTCGCCCGTTGAGAAAGCACTTCGGAATTCCCTCGACGCGCTCCGGAACGCGCTAGGATCCGACGATGGGAATGGCAGAGTTCCTGGCCCGATTGCGCGCCAGTGAGCCGCGCTCGCCCGGGCTGGAAGACGAAGCCAGCTGGTACACGGAACACACGGCGCTCTTCATCTCGACGGTCAAATGGGCGCTCCTGGGAGCCGCGGCCGGACTCTGCGTCGGTCTCGGCACGCGCGCCTTCCTCTGGGCTCTCGCCTGGTCGGACGGAACCGTGCGGAACTTGCTGCCCGCAGGCCTTCCACCTTACGTCTTCCTGCCCCTCGCGCTTCCGGTTTGCGTCTTCCTCGTCCGGATGTTTGCCCCCGACGCGCGTGGCCACGGCACGGAGGCGGTGATCGCGGCGGTGCACGAACGGTCGGGCCGCATCAACTGGGTCGTCGCGCCGGTGAAGCTCCTCGCGACCGTCGTGACTCTTGCGTTCGGCGGCTCGGTCGGCAAGGAGGGGCCTTGCGCCCAGATCGGCGCCTCGCTCACGAGCCTCTTCGCGGACCTCCTGAAGCTTTCGGACGAGGATCGGCGGCGGCTCGTGATCTGCGGTATCAGCGCGGGCTTCGCGGCCGTCTTCGGCACGCCCGTGTCCGGCGCCCTCTTCGGGATCGAGGTGCTCTATCTGGGTCGCATCGAGTACTCCGTACTCTTTCCGAGTCTTCTCGCGGGAATCGTCGGACACCTCGTCTGCGGCGTACGTCCTCCGATCCCCGCGCTTCGCGAAGGCTTCGAGGGACTGGGGAAGACGCAGACCGTCTTCGTCTCGCTGCTTTCCGGCGTTTGCTTCGGGCTCGCGGCACTCCTCCTGATCGAGACGATGCGCGCGCTCGGGAAGCTGCTTCATCGGCCCGCCACGGAGCGGCCCTACCTCGTCGCCGCGGGAGGCGGCGCTGTGCTCGCGCTCCTCTACACCTTCGCGGGGTCGCAGTACGCCGGCCTCGGCACCCCCACGATCGAGGCGAGTCTCGCGGGGACCGCCCGCGTCGTGTTCGCCGCGTTCCTGCTGAAGATCCTCGCGACGAGCATCACGCTCGAGAGCGGAGGAAGCGGAGGCATCGTCACGCCGCTCTTCTTCATCGGAGCCACGACCGGCACGGCGCTCGCCCATGCGCTCCATCTGCCTCAGGGGCTCCTGTCCGCATTCGGGCTGGTCGCGGTGGTGGCTGCGGCCGCCAACACCCCGATCGCCGCGGCCGTGATGGGAATCGAAATCCTGCCGGGCACGGAAGGCGTCTACGCCGCGCTCGCAGCGGGGACCGCATTCCTGATCGTCGGGCACAGGAGCGTGTACGCGAGTCAGAAGATCGGACTCTCGAAGTCTGCGGGGCTCGATGTGACGCTCGGTGGGGCGATGGGGGATGTAGGGGCTCCGCGCATCCGGAAGGGGAGCCTGACCGACCGGGTGCATGGCCGGGTGAGACGGCGACGATTGGAGCGTCCGACTCCGCCCGAGCCAGGGGAAGGACAGGAATGAGACGAGCGGCGAACGCGCTCGCGGTGAGGCCCGCCCGGGTCTCGTGCGCGAGACGACTGCAAACGTCACGTCGTCGCATCGGCCCATGCGTCGATCTGTACCGTCTCGGAATTTCGATCTACCGCGAGCGGGCGCGTCACATTCGCAACGCGCCCTCTCGAGCGAAACGGCAACCGATTTCCGGTCAGTTCAGGAGCGAACCTCGTCCATCAGGCGATCGAGGGTCTGAAGCACGGCCGCCCATTCGTCCCAGACCTCGGAGATGGCGTGCGCCTGCCGCATCGCCTGGTCGACGCTGCGAGCCTCGTTCGCGAGAGTTTCGATCAGGGGGCGCAGCTCCCGCGGATCGATTCGGTCCATGTCAGTGAAGCGGTGAAGCTCACGGGTACGCTCATTGAACGCGTGGATCCGTTCGAAGAAGCGCTGATTCGCCCGGCCGTTGCCATCCATGGCGGCTTCGGCGACCTCGTGGGCCTTCGAGACCCGCTCGTCGAGATTGTGCAGATCGCGCCGAACCGACTCGAGATTCGAGCCCCCGATGTAGATCACTCCGCCGGGAACGGGGATCGCCGCGCCGCCCCCACGACGCCCGGCGCCGGGCTCGTAGGCGCCCGCCAGCACACGCGCTGCGTCCTGCCCCCAGGTCTGCGCGGGTTCCGGGTCGTTGCGACGCGTGAGCAACTGCAGCTGCAACAGGCGCCTGGCGCTCAGGTGGTCGGCCGGCGTCGGCGCTTCGGCGGCAATCTCCATTCGCAGCAGGGCCTCACCCGCATCGCCTGAAGGCGCCGCGCCGATCGCTTGCACCCAGCTGCCGCGCACCGCCGGCGAGACCGCCTTGCCGAGCTCC
>JBDSFL010000429.1:0-10597 GCA_039919545.1 Thermoanaerobaculia bacterium
ATCACGAACCGTCTGAAGGTGGAGGCCCGCGGCGCCCCGCTGAAGACGCGCTTTCTCAACGTGCTTCAGGGCGCGGACGGCGGTGCCTCGGCCGACGAGGTGACGCTGATCCAGAGCTCCGCGGGCACTCCCTTCGCGGGGGCCCTCGTGAGCGGCAATGTCGTTCTCTTTCCCGTCGACCTCGGAACGCCGTTCGTTTCCGTCACCTACACGGTGCCGGCGCCGCTGGCCGCCGTGACCCACCGTGTCACCGGACTCTCGCCGAACGGTCGCTACGAAGTCGCCACGCGGAACGTGGCCGGCGGACACGAGGTGACGATCACCGCGTCGTCGTCTGGTCGATCGGCAGACGCCGCCGGACTCCTCCGCTTTCCCGAGAGCACGACTCCCGCCACCGAAACGGCCACCCTCGTGGTCCCCATCGTTCTCTCTTCCTCGGGCATAGGCGCATTTTTCACCACCGAGCTCGCCCTCACCAACCGCGGCACGACGCCCGCAGAGGTCACGTTCGCTTACACCGCCGCGTTGGGCGGGAGCGGCAGCGGTTCGGCCAGAACCGCTCTTCCGGCGGGCCATCAGCGCATCGTCCCGGATGCCATCGAGTACCTCCGCGGTCTCGGCGTCCCGCTTCCCGCCACGGGGAATCGCCTTGGCACGCTGCGCGTCACCTTCACCGGGCTGTCGTCCCGCACGGCGGGCGCCGTCACCGCGCGCACCACCTCGGTGGTGCCCGAGGGCCGCGCCGGACTCGCTTACGCGGGTGTTCCTTCGTCGTCCGCGTTCACGGGTCCGACCTGGCTCTACGGTCTCAGGCAGAACGCTTTCGATCGTTCGAACGTGGCGGTTCTCCATGCGGGCGGGCCGGGCGACGGGGACATCACCCTGCGCCTCTCCGTGCAGCCTGCCGATGGAAGCGCGTCCACGAGGCTTCCCGATATCACTCTTGCACCAGGCGGCTTCAGCCAGATCTCACAGGTGCTCGCGTCGAATGGACTGAGCCTGTCTGCAGGTGCCGTGCGTGTGGAGAGGCTCGCGGGAACCGCCGCTTACTACGCGTATGCCGTCGTGAACGATCAGGCGAATGGGGACGGCTCGTTCGTGCCTCCCGTTCTCGATGAGCCGTCACGCTCCCCGGCCAGCCTCACGTTGCCGGTCGTCGTCGAAGCCGGAAGCTTCTCGAGCGAGCTCGTTCTCGCGGAGAGCGCGGGCCAGGCACACACGCTCGATCTCAGCTACGTGGCCGCCGGTGTCACGACGGCAGATCACACGGCCCGGTTCTCGCTGCAGCTCGGCGCCCACGAGCAGCGCACGATTCCTTCCGTCGTCCAGTACCTCAGGAGCCAGGGCGTCGCGGGCATCGGCTCGCCCGGAGGGTTGAGCGGCGCGCTCTTCATCACCGTGGCCACGGGCGGCGTGGGCGGTGTCTTCGCTGGAGCACGCACGTCCGCTCCTGGAGGCGGCGGGGCCTATGGCGTCTTCTACCCGGCCACGCCCTCGGGGCGCGCTTCGGATGGCCCGGTCTGGCTGTACGGTATCCAGCAGAACACCGACACGCGAACGAATCTCGCGCTCGTGAACACGGGCGAGGCCGGAAGCGCCACCGACGTCTTCCGCATCGAGATCTTCGACGGGACGACAGGAGCGCTCGCGAAGTCCGTCGACGGCATCACGGTCGAAGCCTACGGCTGGACGCAGCTCGGCACGCTGCTCGCGACCTACACACCTGGCCTGTCAAACGCGTACGCACGCGTCACGCGCGTGTCGGGCACGAATCCGTTTCTCTCGTACCTGGTCGTCAACGACGGGGGCGCGCCGGGGCAGCGGACGGGAGACGGCGCGTTCGTGCCCGCTCAGCCAGACTGAGTCGCGCGGATCGAGGAGCAGGACGAGGAATCGTTTGCCGTCCGGCGCGCGAAACACCTCGTCCATTCCGCCGGCACCGAGGGGCGCGAGGATCTCGTAGGAGCCGACACGGGAGCCGGCAGAGAGCGTCATCGCGCAATTCCTTTCGCGAGGTCGAGGTTCTCGAGCCAGTGGAACGTCGCGACCACCGAGTGGCTCACGCCGGCGCGTTCGGGAGGCTCGGCCGATTCGAGGAACAGCAGCGAACCGTCGGGGAAGACGTCGAACGTCGTGTGCCCAGCGCCTTGCGGCCGCTCGTACCGGTCCTTGAAGAGGGGCTGCGGCGCCTGGAAGGCGATCGTCTCGCCGGGGATCAGCTTTGCCGCCATCACCTCGGTCATCGAGCGGTAGAAGAGCGTGCGCCCGTCCTTTGCCCAGACCGGCTGGATTCCGCCCTCCGTGGACACTTGCATCTTGGCGCCTCCGGCCGGGAACGGCTGTACGTAGATCTCGTCGCGTCCGGACTCGCTCGAGCGGTACGCGACCCAGTGGCCGTCGGGGGAGATGCGGCCGGAGGACTCGTCGAATCGCGTGACGAGATACGGCGAGATCGTGGGCTTTTCGCCGAGCGTGAGACGCACGATGTCCATCCGCGTGGTCGCGCCGAAAATGTCCACGAGCAGGGTGCGGCCGTCGGGGGACCAGTCGGTGACGTGCACGTGCTCCTTGCACGCGTAGAGGACCTCTTCCGGGCCGCTCCCGTCCGAGCGACGCCGGTACACGAACCGCTGGTCGCCGCGCGAGGCGCTGAATGCGAGCCACTGGCCGTCCGGCGACCACACCGGCGTCTCATCCTCGGCCGGCTCGAAAGTGAACCGCGTCATCGAATCGCGCGCCGGGTCGAACGTCCAGACATCGTTCGCCTGGTCCTGGACGTGGAAGGCGATCGAGCGGCCGTCGGGCGACACGCGCGGGTCGGCGTACTGATGGGGCGACTTCGACAACGCCACCGCGCCCCCTCCCGGCTGCACGCGTTGCGGAAGGAGGATCGGCTCACCGGTGACATCTCCGAGCCTCTGGAGGAAGGTGCCCGTTTGCGAAACGTCGTACTGTGATGCGCTTCCGAGCATGGCGACTTCCTTGACGACGAGGGCCGGCTCTCTCTCGAGCCGCCCCGTGGACAAAGAGAGCCGGGCAGCATGAACGCCGTCGGCGCGCCCGACGAGAAGGAGATCCGGTGCGACGAAGACCGGGCTCGTGCCCGTGGTGAGCACGGTCTCCTTCTTCGTGTCGAAGGTGTGGAGAATGATCTCCCCGCTCGGCGAGAAGGAGGTCGGGTCCTCTCCACGCGCATAGAGAATTTGCCGGGAGCCGGCGAGCACCCACGGATGGGCGAGCCGTGTGCCCCGCACGGCCACGCGGGACGTGCCGCCCGACGCGGGGACCGCGTGAATTCCGTCGAGCGCCCCGAAGTAGATCGTGCCGTCGTCTCCCCAGGAGACGCCGAGCGGGCCGGAGACGAGATTTGTCCCGAGGTCGGCGACGACGGAGGACTCGCGCGAAGCGAGGTTGATCTTCTGGATCGTGGTTTCTGTCGTGAAGCCGATGAAGCGGCTGTCCGGCGAGAAGAAGACCGAGCGCGCGCCGTCGGTGCCGGCGACCCGCGTCCCGGCGAGCTCGTCGATACCGCGCAGCTCCACCCACGAGGACGAGCCGAGGAAGCCGGTGATCGTGGCGGTGATGTGGCCATCGGGAGCAATCGCCAGGAGCCGGCGCTGCACCGTGAGGCCAAACCCGGAGCGCATCGGGGTGCTCGCGCGAATGACCGGGTTCTTTACAGGAGCAGGGACCGGCTTCAGCAGCCATCCGGTGAGCGCGGCGAGCGCGATCACGAACACGGCGGCCGCCGCTGCCGCGGGACGTGCGCGCGGAGTCGACCGGGCGGTCGATGCCGGGAGTGTTTCGCGCGCGTCCGGGATCTCCAGCTCGAGGCGTGCGTCGCCGATGTCGCGGAGCCGGTGCTTCGGATCGCGCGTGAGGCAACGCGCGAGAAGACGCTTCACGGCCGCGGGCGTGCCCGGAGGCAGAGCGGAGAGATCGACGTCCTGCCGGAGCACGGCCGCCAGCGTGTCGCTCACCGTCTCGCCCGCGAAGAGGCGCTTGCCCGTGAGCATCTCGTGAAGGACGACGCCGAACGACCAGATGTCCGCGCGCTTGTCGACCGAGCGCCCGCGCGCCTGCTCGGGGCTCATGTACGCGGCGGTGCCGAGGATCATCCCGGCCTCCGTCATGTGGCGCGACATCGTGGGGGACTGCGAGACCCCGCTGTCGTGCGATCCCGGCTCTCCCTCGTAGGCCTTGGCGAGGCCGAAGTCGAGGATCTTCACGACGCCGTCCTTCGTGAGCTTCACGTTCGCGGGCTTGAGATCGCGGTGGACGATGCCCTTCTCGTGCGCAGCCTCGAGCCCCTCGGCGATCTGCCGCGCGATGGCGAGGGCCTCGTCGACGGGGATCGGCCCGCGCGTCAGGCGCTGCGCCAGGTCCTCTCCGTCCACGAGCTCGAGAGCAAGGGCGACGTTTCCGTTCGACTCCTCGAGCCCGTAGATCGCCGCGATGTTCGGATGATTCAGCGAGGCCACGAGCTGCGCCTCGCGGCGGAAACGCGCCACGCGCTCCCTGTCTTCGGCGACCGCCGCGGGCAGCACCTTGATCGCGACGTCGCGGTTCAGCTTCGTGTCGCGCGCGCGAAACACCTCGCCCATGCCGCCTGCGCCGAGAGGCGACAGGATCTCGTAGCAGCCGAGACGGGAGCCGGCGACGAGGCTCATCGCGCCGGCACCCGCGCCGACAGCTCCTCGAACCAGTTCTGGACGATGTTCATCTGCGTGGGGAGGGCGCGCGGGTCCTGCACCTGCACGAGCAACCGGCGGCCGTCCGGCGACAGCGAGTAGCCTGCCTGGAACGAGCTCCGGCCCGGGGCGACCTTCAGCTCGAAGAGCTTCCTCGGGTCCCCGACGATGATTTCGTCCCCCTTCCGCGTGACGGTCGCCGCCAGGAAAGCGTCGGCGCGTCGATAGAAGAGCTCGGTGCCGTCGGGAGACCACTTCGGCGCGTTGCCGCCGTCGCTGGAGACGGCGATGGCATCGCCCCGCCCGCGGAACGGCCGCACGTAGACATCGTCGCGGCCCGTCTCGTCCGAGACGTACGCCACGAGGCTCCCATCGGGTGAGAACTGGCCGCCCGCCTTGCTCGCCGGCTGCGACACGAGGAACGGGGCGACGGTGCCATCTGGCGACAGCGTCATGAGGTTCGCGCCCGTCCCCGCCTTCGAGCGCTCGTTGAAAAGGAGCGTGCCGTCCGGCGCGAGAGAGAGAGCGAACTGGTTCCCCTTGCGCGTGAGGATCTTCGTCACGGGACCGCCCGCGGCGGGAGCGGAGTAGATGTCCCAGTCGCCGGTCCGGTTCGACGACCAGACGACGCGCGTGCCGTCGCGGCTCCAGACGGGATACGCGTTCACGCCCTCGCCATCGAAGCTGAGGCGGATCCGCGTTCCGCGTCGCAGCTCCATCGTCCAGAGGACGTCGTCGCGGTCCTGGAACGCGACCCTTTCCCCGTCCGGCGACAGGAGCGGGTCGGAGAGCGGGGCCGGCTTGTCGAAGAGCGGCGTCACGCGACCGTCGCGCGTGACCCATGCGAGCGTTCCCTTGAGGAGCTCGCCCGGCACGTAGACGAGAGTCCCGTTGTCCGACACCGCGAACCAGGAGTCCGAAAACGCGATCGCCCCGAGCACGTCGTCGACGACGAAGGTCTGGGGGTTCACGGGCTTCGGGCTCTCGGGGTCGAAGGGCGCCGCACGCAAGCCGCGCGGTCCCGACTGGAGGATGTGCCCCGAGGCGGCGTAGCGGGCGGTCCAGCCGTCGGACGAGATGTGCTTCCAGGTGCCCTTCGGGAGCGAAAGGAGCGCCGGTCCGAGCTTCAAGGACGATGGGCCCCAGATCGTGAAGAGAACGGAGCGCGAGCCCGGCAGGAGCTGGGGCCGCACGTGCGCGTAGCCAGCGGCCCCTTCATCGGGCGCCGTGAGCTGCTCGATCTTGCCTCCGGAGGCGTTCACGCGCATGAGACCGGACGAGAGCGCCGGCGAGAAGACGATCGTGCCGTCATCTCCCCAGCTGGCTCCTTGCGGCTGCGCGGAGGCGTCGGCGATCGGCGTGGGCGCGCCGCCGCCGACCGCCGCCGTGAAGAGCTTCCCGCTCGCGATGAAGCCGACGCGCGTGCCGTCGGGCGAGAAGAAGGGCTGCTGGGCGCCCTCGCTCTCGGGGATCGTGACCGGCTCGAAGCGGTCGAGCGCACGGACGTAGAGGCGTCCGATGCCGCCCGCGTCGCGCGCGGTGTACGCGATGGCGCGTCCGTCCCGGGTGATGGCGGGGCCGCCGTTGCCGCTGAGGGTTTGGCCCGCAGGGAGCGAGATCGTGAAGCGCGTGATGCGCGCGGGCGCCGTCGGCCTGACGCGCGCCCAGGTGAACGCGCCGACGGCCGCGGCGGAGAGCGCGACGGCGAGGAGCGCCACGATCGGCACCCCGCGGCGAGGCGGCGCGCCTGCGGAAACCGGCAGCGGTACCCCGCTCGAAGCCGTCTCGGCCGCCGGGTCGGCCAGAACGAGCCGCGCCTCACCGATGTCGCGAAGCCGTTTCCTCGAATCGCGCTCCAGGCAGCGCGCGAGGAGCCGCCGCACGGACGCGGGAGTCTCCGCGGGCAGCCCGCCGAGATCGACGTCCTGCCGGAGCACGGCGGCCAGCGTGTCGCTCACCGTCTCGCCCCCGAAGAGGCGCTTGCCCGTGAGCATCTCGTCGAGGACGACGCCGAACGACCAGATGTCCGCGCGCTTGTCGACCGGGCGCCCTCGTGCCTGCTCGGGGCTCATGTACGCGGCGGTGCCGAGGATCATCCCCGCTTCCGTCATGTTGCGTGACATGGTGGGGGATTGCGAGACCCCGCTGTCGTGCGATCCGGGCTCTCCCTCGTAGGCCTTGGCAAGCCCGAAGTCGAGGATCTTGACCACGCCGTCCTTCGTGAGCTTCACGTTCGCGGGCTTGAGATCCCGGTGGACGATGCCCTTCTCGTGCGCGGCCTCGAGGCCATCGGCGATCTGCCGCGCGATCGCGAGGGCCTCGTCGACGGCGATCGGCCCGCGTGTCAGACGCTGTGCCAGGTCCTCTCCGTCCACGAGCTCGAGAGCGAGGGCGACGTTCCCGTTCGACTCCTCGAGCCCGTAGATCGCCGCGATGTTCGGATGATTCAGCGAGGCCACGAGCTGAGCCTCACGGCGGAAGCGCGCGACGCGGTCACGGTCTTCGGCGAAGGCCGCGGGCAGCACCTTGATCGCGACGTCGCGGTTCAGCTTCGAGTCGCGCGCGCGGTAGACCTCGCCCATCCCGCCTGCACCGAGGGGCGAGACGATCTCGTAGGGCCCCAGCCGGCTACCGGGCAAAACGCTCATGACGTCGGCACAGGATACCGTTCTGCGATCGGATCTCGGATCTGCGCCGTGACGTGCGCAGGCTGCGTTTCGCTCACTCCCGTAGAGCGCAAGGCATTCGAGCCTTCAGGGCCTAGGCGATGGAAAGCTTCGTGTGCCTTGCGATCAGGCCGAACACTCGATCCTCCGTGAGGAGAGAGGCACCCAGATCGAGGGCGCACTGGGCGACGTGCGCGTCTGGCGTCGACACGGAGATGCCGCGCGGCAGAAGGCTCGCGCGAAGACCGCCGACGCGGAACCAGTGAGGAAGGTCCGTCCCGCAAAGGGGAAGGTCCGAGAGGAGATCCTCGAGGTCGGCGCGCTCCCGGGCGTTCAGCTTGCCGCTGAGGAGCTCAGCCGCGACCACCGCCGGAAGATGCACCCGCCCGTCGGCGAGCGCGTCGTCGACGAGCGGAGAGCCCCGCCCTGCGAAGTACGAGATCCAGCTCGACGTGTCAACGACGAGCGCGCTCACGCGAGACCTCGAGATCGACAGTCAGGTGAAGGCGTCCCTTCAGACGCGCTGCCTTGCCTGCCGCGGCCGAGCGCTTCACGAGCTCGAGACCGGTGACGAGGGTCTGCGTGATGCTCTTGCCGCTGGCGCGGCGCGCCTCGTCGAGGAGGGAGGCGGGGATGTTGGCGGTGACGCGCCGGATCTCGACCATGCAAATGATACTAACGTTCGTATGTACGGCGGTCAATATGGACGCCTCGGAAGGCGCGCGGCCCAGCGTCTATCTCTTGACGGGCCCGAGGTACTTGTCGAGCCATTCCAGGCTCTCGCGGATGAACTCTTTCCGCGGAGGCGAGTGGCCCGTCTCGAAGATGACGTGCTTCTTGTCCTTCTCCGGGGTGCCGAGGCTGCGGAAGTACGGCAGCTGAGAGGACTCGACGGGGAAGAAGTGGTCGTACCGGCCGTTGATCATCAGCGCGGGTACCTTCACGTGCGTGAGGAAGAACCAGGGGTCCACTTCCGCGTACGTCCTCTGGAACTCGAGCCCTCCGGACATGAGCACGGCGGCGCGAAAGCGGCCTTCGACGGCGAGCATGGCCGGAGCCACGGCCGCGCCCCAGCTCAGGCCGACGTAGGCCAGCTTCCCCGAGTCGATCTCCTTGCGCGTGGCGAGGTAGTCGATCGACCGCGCCATGTCCTTCTCCCACGCGATGAAGTGGTCGCGCCAGAGCGCCGTCTCCGACTGGTAGTCGGAGGTGAGGGAGTCGCGGCGCTCGTACGTGCCTTTGTAGATGGGCGCGATGAGCGCGCGCCCGCTCTTGATCAGGAAGTCCGCATAGGAGGGGAGCGCGAACGTGTCGGTGTGGATCCCATTGGAGCCTGGGAAGTAGACGACCGACTGATAGGGAGGTGCCGCGCTCCTGGGCAGGTAGAGATACGCGAGCATGCGCTCGCCGCCGTACGCGGCGTCGAACGTCACCTTCTCTCGCGTCCAGTCGTCCGTGGTCTCCGTCGCCTCGACCTTCGCGTTCAAGGGGCTCTTGTCGTAGGCATAGGCGTTCCGGTACACGCGGAAGACGTCTTCGGAGACGAGCGGGCTCTCCTTCGCGTAGTCGCGGAGCTCCACCTGGATGATCGCCGACGCCGCCTGCGGCGCGGGCTTCAGCAGCTTCGCGCAGCGCAAGCCGTAGCTCGCGCGGCGGTCCCACGGCGACTGCGCGTCGTTGTCGATGAACATGTAGGACGGCTCCCCGAAACCGCCCCCGAGAATGAAGCGCTTGCCGCCCGCGGCCTCGTTCGCGCACCACTCCTTCACGTTTCCCGCCATGTCAAACGTGCCGAAGCCGCTGACGGCCGCGTCGCTTCCCACGGGGACCGTTCCCGCCCCGGTGAAGTTGCTGCCGGGCACGAAGAGCTGGCTCGCGAGCGTCTGCGCCGCGTAGTTCCAGTGGTACACGGTCGGGAGGCTCTTCCCGGCGAATTCCGCGTAAGCCGCGGCCTCGAACCAGCTCACCCCGCCCACCGGGTGCTTCTCTGTACCGTTCGGAAACGTGCCGACCTCCCAAGTCGCCGGGCCGCGCTGGCCCGCCGCGTCGCGGAAGATCGCCATCGCCTCCGCGAACGCGAGAGCGCGCCCGTCCTTCACGAACGGCGCCTTCCAGAGCTCCGGCCTCGCGTACCCGCCCGCGTCCACGAACTTCTTGAAGTCGTTGTTCGTGACCTCGGTGCGGTCGAGGAGGAAGTCCCCGACGTCCACCTGCGGCAGGTGATCGAGACCCGGGATCGTCAGCTCCGCCTTGGTGCCCGGGATGCGCACCATCTCCGGCGGAACGCTCCCCTCCACGTCGAGGGTCACGTCGAAGTCCTTCGCAGGGTTGACCCGCAGCGCCCACGTCGGCCAGACGCGATAGGCCGGCAGGAATCCGGGCTTGTCGACCCGGATGAGGTAGTACGCGCGCGGGACGCGGACATCCTTCTGCGGCGTCTTGCCGAGCGCGGTCCACGCAGCCGGCCCCGCGCCCGCACCCGTGGCGCCGCCGATCTGCCGGCACGACACGGTCGCGCCCACCGGCTTCGAGGTGAACGAGAGCTTCAGCGTCGCGACGTCGAGGAGCTTGGCGAGCTGAGGATCGCCGGGAATCACGAGCGCCGCCTGGTTCAGAAGCTCCGTCGCCTTCGCGAACTCGTCCTCGGCGAGGAGCTTCGTGATCTGCGGGAGCGCCGTCTCGCGCGCCCAGCGCACGCGCGAGGCACGGTGGAGCGCCCACCCGGCACCCGCCAGGGCGAGAAGCAAGAGCACGGCAGCTGCCCATGCAACGCGCCGGCCTCCCGGACTGGTCAAGGGCGCGTCGGACGCGGATAGCGTCGAGAGATCGGCCTCGAGCTCCTCGGCGCTCGCGTGGCGGCGCGCGGGATCCTTCTCGAGCAGCTTCAGGATGACCGCGCGCAGCTTCTCCGGGATCGGCTTGGCCTCGTCGAAGGGCTGCGGTGGCGCGTGAAGGATGGCGTCCGCGACGGCGACTGCCGTCGACCCACGGAACGGGAGGCGGCCGGTCACCATCTCGTAGAGGAGCACGCCGAGAGAGAAGAGGTCGGTGCGGCGGTCGACGGGGTTCCCGAGGAGCTGCTCCGGCGACATGTAGGTGAGCGTGCCGAGCGCGACCCCTTCGCGCGTCAGACCGTCGGAGCCGGGGCCACCGTCGGCCGCGAGCCGCTTCGCGAGCCCGAAGTCGAGCACCTTCACCCGGCCCTGCGGCGTCAAGACGACGTTCCCGCCCTTGATGTCC
>JBDSFL010000531.1:0-5961 GCA_039919545.1 Thermoanaerobaculia bacterium
TTGCGGGCGATCTCGGCGTTGCATCGACCGAGCAGGAGAGCCAACTCCAGCAACGGTCGACGCGCCTTGATCTCGCTCCGCAAGACCCACCCGCGCGGCCCACGCCGTTTGACACCAGCCTCCTAGAGGGGCGGAGCCTCCAGCAGGGATCCGGCACGCCGCAGGAGCTCGAGGGCGCGCGCCTCGTCGACGGGGGCCGGGTGGCCCGCGGCGGCCTGGGGCTCGCACGCCTCGAGCAGGGCGCGAAGAGTCTTTTCTCCCGACGTGCGCGTGTCGTGAAAGGCCTGGGCGATGTCGCGCAGATCGCTCATCCACTGGGCCGCGTCGCGATGAAGCTCGCGCAGGTGGCTGGCCAGCGCTGACTCGGCGGCCTCGGCCGTCGAAAGGTCTCCCTGTAGCCGCGTCCGCCGCTCTTCGGCACGCCGTGAGGCTCGACGCGTCTTTTCGAGATTCTCCTTGAGGTGGATCGTCAGCTCCTCGAGATGCGCCAGCTCCTGCAGACCCCGTTCGGCCCGGGCATGGCCATCCGTGGCGGCGGCCACGAGATCCTCGGACGTCTCGCGCGCCGAGCGGGCGGCCCCCGCCGCCCGTTGCGAGAGCGAACCCACCTCCCGCGCGAGGCGGCGGGTTTCCTCGAAGAGCCCGCGCAGCTCGTCGCCGGCCTTGTCGAACTCGCCCGAATCGCGCGCTCCCGGATTCACGAGCACGGCCAGATTCAAGGCCAGCAGGTTGATGCGGTTCGACAGAGAGGAGAGAGCGGAGGCGAGCGGGGTGAGCGAGTCGGCGCTGCGCGACACGGTGGCGAGCGCCGCGCCCGACTGGATGGCGCCCGCGCGGATCCGTTCCGCGTTGCGCAGGACGCTGCCGAGATCGTCCGCCATCCGAGAGGTGGGATCGCTCAGCTCCTCGATGGCCGCTCCGGCGTCGGCGATGAGCTCGTCCTCCGAAGGCTCGGGAACGTCGCCGTTCTCCGCCGCTTCCGCGGACCGCGCGCTGGAGCCGGCCGGAGCGGAGCGAAACGGGGCGCTCCGGAGGAGGAGGCCCGACAGATTCGATTCGATCCGCTCGGAATCGGAGAGAAATTTTCGCGCCTCCTGCTTGAGGAGATCGACGCCGCCGCTGGGCACGCTCGCGTCGCTCGGCGTTCCCCGGCGGGGCTCGCGCACCAGCGCCGTGAGCGCTTGCGCGATGGCCTCCTGGGCGGCGCGAAGAGATCCGGGATCCAGGCTTCCCCGCGGCATCGGCCCGCTCACGGCTGCCGGAGCCTCGTCCAGGCTCTCGGGCCCCGGGAGAATCGGCGCGCTATCCGGTTCGACCGAGGGAATGTGAGAGGGCCGGCGCAGCGCCTCGAGCTCCTCGGCCAGCCGATGGGCGCGCGCCCGTTCGTTGTTGCGCGCGGTGAAGGCCCAGACGGCGAAGAACGCGGTGCCCGCGAGCAGGGCGGCGAGTACGATTTCCATTCGTGGATTCAATCTACACCCAAGGATGGCGGGATCGAGCACGACGTAAGATCGGCCCGTGATCCTTCACCTCAAGCCGGGGCGCGACACGGCCACGCGCCGGCGACATCCCTGGCTCTTCTCCGGTGGCGTCGCCCGCCGCGAGGGGAGCGACACGGAGGGGAGCGGCCTCGTCACGGCCGTGGCGGCCGACGGTTCCTTCCTGGCGCGAGGCTTCTCGTCTCCTTCCTCTCCCATCGTGGCGCGCTGGTGGACCTTCGAGGACCGGCCTCTGGATGCCGAGCTGGTGGCCGCTCGGGTGCTCGACGCGGTCGCGCTCCGGCGCCGCCTCGTCTCTTCGGATACGGACGGCTATCGCGTCATCAACGCGGAGGGGGATTTTCTCCCCGGGCTCGTCGTGGACCGCTACGGCAGCACTCTGGTGGTGCAGGCCACGACGGAAGGCACGGAACGCGCGCGGCCGCTCTGGCTCCCGCCGCTCGCCGCGGCATTTCCCGGCAGCGTGATCTTCCAGAAGAACGATCTCTCCACGCGGCTCGCGGAAGGGCTCGGCACGAAAGACGAGCTGCTGGCCGGCGAGGCGATTCCGCCGCACGCGCAATTCCTCGAGCATGGCCTGCGCTACTCGGCCGACATCGCCTCGGGGCAGAAGACCGGCTTCTTCCTGGATCAGCGTGAGAACCGGGCGCTGGTGCGTGCGATCTCGCCAGGCAAGCGAGTGCTGAATCTCTTCTGCTACTCCGGCGCGTTCGGGGTGGCGGCGCTGGCGGGCGGCGCGACGTACGTGGCGCAGGTGGATTCGTCCGGTCCGGCGCTCATCGCGGCGCGCGAGAACCATCTCTTGAACGAGCAGCCGGTCGACGGGGCCGACGCGCGCGTCGCGTTCGTCGCGGCCGACGTGTTCACCGATCTGCGCGACCGCGTGGCGCGGCGCGAGCGCTGGGACGTGATCGTCACCGACCCGCCCGCCTTCGCCAAGAGAGCTCCCGACGTCGAGCGCGCGTGCCGCGGCTACAAGGACATCAACCGCCTGGCGATGATGCTGCTCGCGCCGGGCGGCACGCTCCTGGCCTGCTCTTGCTCGGGGCCCGTCGATGCGGTCCTCTTCCAGAAGGTGCTCTTCGGCGCGTCGGTGGATGCGCGCGTTCCGCTCCGCCTCCTGGAACGGCGCGGCGCGGGCCTGGATCATCCGGTCTCGATCGACTGTCCCGAAGGCGAATACCTGAAGGCCTTCCGGCTGGAACGGTGAGCGGCGCTCCCGACGTCGTGCTCGTCGGGCCCATCCCTCCGTGGCGCAGCGGCATCGCCGATCAGACAGTCCGTCTCGCACGGGCCATCACGAAGCTCGGACTCTGCCCCATGGTCCTCACGTTTCACCGGATGTATCCGCGGGTGCTGTACCCCGGCGCGGCCGATCGCGACGAGGCGGCGTACCCGGCGGACCTCGCCGACGTGCGTCCCGTGCTGGACGGCGCGAACCCGCTCTCGTTCCGCGCGGCGGCCCGGCTGGTTGCGTCCTTGAAATGCCCGCTCGTGCTGCTCCCGTGGTGGACGGCGTGGTGGGCCTCGCACGATCTCGTCTTTCTCGCGACGCTCGGGGCGCGCAGCCCGCACACCGTCAAGCTGCTGCTCTGTCACAACCTCGTGGATCACGAGGGCTCCCTCGTGAAGCGCGCGCTCTCGAGGGCGGTCTTCCAGCGGGCCGACCGCTTCGTCGTCCAGAACCGCAGCTCGGTCGCCCGGCTCCAGGAGGTCGTGCCGGGCCGGCCCGTCTCTTTCATTCCCCACCCGTCGGAGACGCGCACGGTGTCGCCCGACCGATCAGGCGCCCGGGCGCGACTCGGCGTTCCGGAAGGTGTGCCGGTGTTCCTCTTCACGGGACTGCTGCGTCCCTACAAGGGCTGGGATCTCCTGCTCGACGCCTTCGGCCGCGTCCGATCGTTTTTTCCGGACGCCCTGCTCGTCTTCGCGGGAGAGGCCTGGGGCGACGCACGCGCGCTCAGAGACAATCCCGCGCCGGCCGGCGTGCGCCTCGAGCTGCGCTACCTTCCTGCCGATGAGCGTGCGCTCTGGCTCGACGCCTGCGACGCGGTCGTCTGCCCGTATCGGAACGCCACCGGTTCCGGGATCGCGGCCGACGCCATGGCGCATGCGCGACCGGTGATCGGCACGCGCGTGGACGGCCTGGTGGACGTGATCGAGGACGGTGAGACGGGCCTGCTCGTGCCGGCGGGGGATAGGGATGCGCTTTCGGACGCCATGATCCGGTTCGTGCGGGACGGCCTGGGCCCGAGCCTGGCTGCCGGTGTGGTCGCCCATCGCGCGCGCTTCGCCCCCGAAGAGCACGCGCGCCTGGTGCTGCAGGCCGGGGGAATCGACGTGGCGCGAATCGATGGGGCACCGTGAGGTTTCTGACGCTCGACTCGGGAAGCGACGCCGGAGCCGTGCTGCGAGCGCTGGCCGAGCCGGGCCCTCTCGAGCTGCGGCTTCTCGCCCCGCCGCGGGACATGGCGCGGCTCGCGCTGCTGTCGGCGGTCGCCTCCGCGGACGGACCCTCGAGAGCACGCTTCGCGGGACGCCTCGTCTCGCCCTTGACCGAGATCGCCTGCCTCTGCGGGGAGGCGATCTGGAGCGAAGGAGCCGAGCTGGATTTCACGGGAGCCCTGCTCGGCCCGCTGCTCGGCCGGGTCGGCCCGCGGCGAGCGATGCGTCTGCTGCTGCCGGGGCGCCTGCGCATCGCGGCGGGCGAGATCTTGTCCCGCTTTCCCGAGCCGGAGGGCCGACGCAGCCCTCTTGCGCTCCGCGCGGTCGTCGAGCTGACCTCGTGGCCGAGCAGCGCGATCCTTGGAATGGCCCGCGAAAAGGCGGCTTTCCGGCTCGTGATGGGGGGGCCGGACCGGACCGAAGGGCTCCTCGCCTTCCGCTCCAGGCGCGCCCCTACATTCCCTTGGTAAACTCTGCGGTCAGAGCCTCTTCGACGGGGCTCGAGCGAGCGAGCTGAGGGAAGGTCGGATGGCGCAAACCAAGATGTTTCGAGACCGGGTGGTCTCCATGGAGCAGACGCTCGAGCTGGGGGAGAAGTATTTACCCACGCTCACCGAGCTCCTGGCCGAAGCGCTCCCGGGCTTCGAGGCGGGCGAGCACGAGCTCATCCACGAGCTGGACCTCTTCGTCCTCCACCTGAAGGATCCGGCCACCGAGGCCGTGAAGCGCGTCTCGTTCACGCGGATGGTGCTCTCGGATCCCGCCTGCATCCCGGCCCTCGCCGAGACTCCGCAGATCCCCGCGCGCGACCGTCTGCTCCAGTGCATCGGGCGGCAGGCCACCCAGGGCGACATCGACGTGACGTTCCGCGCCGTGATGGACGACGAGGAGCGCACCGAGGCCGAGCAGATCGACGCCGAGTGGCGGAAGAAGAACGAGGTGATCCTCGCGGCCAAGCGGGCCGAGGAAGAGAAGCGGGCCGCCGAGCGCCGCCGGCAGAAGCAGATCGAGGACCAGCGCCGGCAGCAGAAGCAGAAGGGGCGCGAGGCCCAGAAGCCGCGCGACGGAGCCCGGCCGGGCGGCGGCAGCGGCCCGGTGCCCGCGACCGGCGAGCGCCGCAGCCGGAACAACCGTCTGCGCGGCGGCGGCGCCGGAGGCGGAGCCAACGCGGGCGCGGCAGCCCGGCAGCGCGGCGCCGCGGGTGCGAGTCAGCCCGGTGCCGAGGGCAACGCTCATCAGGAAACGAACCAGTCCCGTCCCGTGCAGATCCAGGGGAATCGCCCGCCGCGAAATCCGCAGCCGCCGCGTCCCCCGCAGCAGCCGCGCGCAGCCCAGACGCCGCGGCCTCCGCGTCCCATTCCCGCCCCCCAGTCCGCGGAGGGAGGCAACGTGGCCGCGCTCGAGCCGAAGGGCGAAGGGGGCGAGAACCGGCCGCCGGACGCCGCACGCCGGCGGCGGCGTCGCGGCCGCGGCGGGCGCAGCGGCGGACAGCGTTCCTCCGGCGGGGGTCCCGGTCCGGCCCCGGCCGGCGGCGGCACCACGCCTTGAACTTCAAGGAAACCGAAGAGCAAAGCTCCGTCCGCGAGCTCGTCCGCTCCTTTGCCGAAAAGGAGATCCGTCCGGGCGTCGCCCAGCGCGAACGCTCGAGCGAATTTCCCGCCGAGATCTGCACCCGCCTCGGCGAGCTGGGGCTGATGGGCATGATGGTCGCGCCCGAATACGAAGGGGCGGGCCTCGACGCCCTCAGCTACGCGATCGCCGTCGAGGAGATCGCGCGCGTCTGCGCCTCGACCGCGGTGACGTTGAGCGTGAACAACTCGGTCTTCTGCTATCCGGTCGCCACCTTCGGGACCGTCGAGCAGAAGAGATCGATCCTCACCGAGACGGCCTCCGGGCGCGCGCTGGGCGGCTACATGCTCACCGAACCGCAGTCCGGCTCGGACGCGGCGAACCAGAAGACGCGCGCGGTGCTGAAGGGCGATCGTTACGTCCTGAACGGCGCCAAGGCGTGGATCAC
>JBDSFL010000568.1:0-8493 GCA_039919545.1 Thermoanaerobaculia bacterium
GGTATCACGGTGCCGGCGTTCCAGATCGCGGGAGGTCTGCTCTTCACCCTGATGTCGATCAAGACGCTCCAGGGAGGCAAAGAGGAGATCCCGGACGGCGCCGAGCGGGCCGACCCGTCCATCGTGCCGCTGGGAATTCCGCTGATCGCCGGGCCTGGCGCCATCTCGACGGTCATGATCCTGATCGGGCAGGCGCAGAACGGAGTGGAGCGAGTCGCGCTCGGCGCGGCGATCGGCGCGAACATCGTGCTCACCTTCCTCGTCTTCCTCGCGGCGCCTTTCCTCGTGGCGCGCATCGGGGAGACGGGACAGAAAATCGCCGAGAAGATCATGGGGCTCATCACGGCGGTGATCGGAGTCCAGTTCATCATCAACGGCGTGACGACGCTGGTGCGCGATTTCGTCAGCAGCTTGCCTGCCTAGGCTCGCCCCCTAAACTCGCGTCATGAGCGATGCCGTCACGATCCGCCCCGCCCGCCCCGAGGACGTTCCCACCATCGTCTCCCTCATCGGCGCGCTCGCCGAATACGAGAAGATGGCGGACGAGTGCCACGCCGACGCGTCCGCTCTGGCGCGGCACCTGTTCGGTGAGCGCGCGCATGCCGAGGTGCTGATCGCCGAAGCGGGCAGCGTGCCGGCGGGCTTCGCGCTCTTCTTCCACAACTACTCCACGTTCCTGACGAAACCGGGCATCTATCTCGAGGATCTCTTCGTGAAACCCGAGTTCCGCGGGCTGGGCATCGGACGCGACCTGCTGGCCGCGCTCGCCAGCCTGGCTCTGGCCCGGGGCTGCGGGCGACTGGAGTGGAGCGTCTTGAAATGGAACGAGCCGGCGATCGGCTTCTACCGCAAGCTCGGCGCGGTGCCCATGGACGAGTGGCAGGTGTTCCGCCTGGCGGGCGACGCCCTGACGAAGCTCGGTTCCTAAGGCGCGCCGCGCCTTCCCCCTCTCGCGCTCCTATCAATCCCGATCGACAGGGAACATAATTTCGGCTTCCTCCCATGCCTCGCAAATCGCGGCTCAAAGAGAGTCCTGACACTCGGCCGCTTTCGAGCGTCGGTGAGGTGCATGCCGTCTCCGACGAGCTCCCGGCCGAATCCCTGCTCGACGGTCCCGATGCGGTGGGTGTGTTCGATCGCGAGGGCCGCGCGCTGAAGGTGAATGGCGCGGCTCTGCGCGCGGGAGCGCCGTCGCCCACGGCGTCGCCCGCGCTCCTGAACAAACTTCCGCCGTTCTGGAACAACGAGCAGGAGCGCGAGCGCATCCGCGGAGGCGCTTTCCATGCGGACGGCCTGCAGAACGAGGTAGTCCGGTTCCCCGAGCAGGGCTCGGCGCCCGAGCGCGTCTACTGGGTCTCGGTGCGCGGCACCTCGAGCGGATTCGTCGCCGTCGCCCGCGAGGTCACGGAACGCATCTGGGAGATCAACGAGCTCATGGCCACGTTCGAGAGCTTCGTGGCCGCCTCGGACCGCGACCCGGTGACCAGCTTCTTCACCCGCGAGCAGTTCCGTCTCCTCGTGGAGCGCGAGACGCGGGCTGCGGCCTCGAGCGGACGCTCGGTCGCGCTGCTGCATTTCGAGCTGGACGACTTCCAGCTCCTGAACGACACGCATGGAATCGCCTCGGGTGACGAGTTCATCGTGCGACTCAGCGAAGCGCTGCGGCAGACGGGACGCGACGGAGAGGTCTTCGGCCGGGTGGGCGGAGCCGAGGTGGCCGTTCTCCTGCCCGACCTCGGAGCCGAGCAGGCCGCCGCCGAAGCGGAGCGGATCCTCACCCTGGTTTCGCGCCTTCCCTATTTCTCCGATGCCCGCACGCTCACCCTGACGGCTTGCGCGGGGCTCGCCCTCTTCCCGGAGCACGCGAAGGGGGCGCTCGAGCTGATCCAGGCCACGGCCGGGGCATTGAAAGATGCGCGACGCCGCGGACGCGGACGCTTCCGGATCCACGATCCCGCCGATCACGAACGGGAGCGGGTCGACAGGCTGCGCGCTCAGGCGGAGAGAATTCGCGACGATCTCACGAACGGGCGGTTCGTCCCGGTGTTCCAGCCCATCGCCGAGATCGGCACGGGCCGCATCGTCTCGGTGGAGACCCTCGCCCGACGGCGCGACGACGACGGCAAGCTGGGGCTGCCGATGGAATTCCTCGACGCGGCCGAGCGCTTCGGCTACGTCACCGAGATCGATCGGGCGATCATCGCCGGCGCGTTCGACGCGTTCGCCAGCGGCCGTGGCCGGATCGATTCCGAGCTCGAGATGTCGCTCAATCTCTCCGCGCTCGATTTCGACGACGACCGCCTCGTCGCCGACATCTCTCACATGGCCCGCCGCAAGGGAATCCGTCCCGAGCGCGTCACCTTCGAGATCACCGAGACAGCGGCTCTGCGCGAGCTCGGACGCGTGCAGCACTTCACTCAGGCGCTCACCGCGGAGGGCTTTCGTTTCGCTCTCGACGACTTCGGGATCGGGTTCTCGTCATTCCGCTACCTGAGAGAGCTGCCCGTTTCGTGCCTGAAGTTCGACGTCAGCTACGTCCAGAACCTGCCAACCCAGCTCGAGAACCGAGTCTTCGTCCGAGGCATCGCCGAGATCTGCCGCGGGCTCGGCGTGAAGACGGTGGCCGAAGGCGTGGAGAGCGCTTCGGTGATGTCGATCCTGCGGGAGCTCGGCGTCGACCGCGCCCAGGGCTATTACATCGGGTATCCATCGCTCGAGCTGCCGGCACGGCTGGGCACTTCGTCCGGAACGTTCCGGGCCTTTCCCCCTCCGGGCTGACGGTTCGCTCCTCGGAGCTGCGCCTGGCGCGCATGACGCAGCACCCAGGTGAGGATCTTGATTCCGGCGCGTAGGGTCCCCGAAACCGTGCCGGTGATCTTGGAGACGCCGATCCGCCGGCGGTACGACACCGGCACCTCCACGATCCGGAGCCGGCCGATGGCCTTCATCTGCATCTCGCACGTCCATCCGTAGTCCGGGTCTCCCATCCGCAGCCCTTCGAGCGCCTCCCAGCGAATCGCGCGGAAGGGTCCGAGATCCGTGTAGCGAAAGCCGGTCAGAACGCGAATGAGTCCCGTCGCGAGCGCGTTCCCGAAGCGGGCCTGCGGCAGCAGCGCGCCCGGCTCCGCATGGCCCAGACGTCGCGAGCCGATCACGAGGTCCGCCTCATCGCTCTCGATCGGCGCGAGCAGGAGCGGCAGCTCGTCGGGATGGTCCGAGTAGTCGCCGTCGAGGAAGACGACCACGTGAGGCGGGCCCGTGCGTCGCAGGTGCTCGAGGCCCGCGAGACAGGCCCGCCCGTAGCCGCGGCGCGGTTCGCGCACGATCTCGAGCTTTCCGTCCAGCATCGCCGCACCCTGCGTCCGCGCCGAGCTCATCGACCCGTCCGTCGAGCCGTTGTCGACGACGACGATGCGTTCCAGCAGGGCCGCGGGCAGATCGTGCAGCACGAGGGGCAGGCTTCGCTCCTCGTTGAAGACCGGAATCACGACCGCAACGCGCATCGCCTCGCTCACGCGGCGTAGGATAGGCCGCTGCCCGTCGACGGCAGCGCGCCACACCATGAAAACGAGCGACGGACCGGCGGCCAGACCCCTCCTGCTCCCGCGGCTGCATGCCGCGCTCGCGGGGGGTCATGCAGGAATCGAGCGGATCCTCGTCCGCTCGGAGGGACGCCCGACCGCCAAGGCGCTGCACGACCTGCGGGTCGCGCTGCGGCGGACGGCGGCGCTCGCAAAGCTGACCCGTGGCATCCCGAGCGAAGGTGATGGCGAGCTGCTGCGAAAGGCGGCCCGTGATCTGCGCCGCGCGCTCTCCCCCCAGCGAACCTACGAGGTGTCCTGTCAGAGGCTGCAGGCGAGGTTCCGGCGCGATCCGGCAAAGCGCGCGACCGCGCTCGTGCTCTCGCGCCTGCTCGAACGGCAGGCGAAGGATCCGCGCAAGGTTCCGCGTCAGGCGCTCGCGGGCCCTCTGTCCTCCCTGAGGAGGGCCTTCGCCGCGCGCGAGGCCGACCTGTCGCCGCAGAAGTCCGCGCCGCTGTTCGCGCGTGATTCCCGCACGGAGAAGAAGCTCTGCACGAAGATCGCGAGCCGCCTCGAGAGGAAGCGAAGGAAGCTGGTGCGCGAGGGCGTTCCCACGGCCGAGACGCTTCACCCCACGCGCATCCGATTGAAGGATCTGAGATACGCCCTCGAGTTCGTGAAGGGAGTCATGCCCGGCGTGACCGAGCTGCTGCCCAGCCTCAAGAGCTTCCAGACCGCGGCCGGCGATGCCAACGACCGGTTCGAGCTGTCCCGGCTGGTCGAGGCTCTCGTCGTCAGGGTTCCCCGGACGCGACGAGGCGGCGCCGAGTCGCTGCTCCCGATCCTTTCGAAAGATGCCGAGCGAGCGCTGAAACGAGCCCAGCAGCAGGCGCGCCCGGTGCTCGAGCGGCTCTCCGCGATCACACTCACCTTCGAGTCGAGTGACACGGCAAGATAGAAGCATGACGACGTCCACCGAGAAAGGGACGCGATGAAGCTGCGTGCTTCCGGATCCCCCCGCCGTCTCGGCGCGCTCGCTGCAGCGCTGGCCACCCTGACGTGGGCTGCCTTCGCCGCGCCGCTGGCCTCCTTCCGGCGTGTCGTGCTCGTCTCCTTCGACGGCATCGGCGGACTCGAGCTGAAGAAGCGGCAGGCCGACCACGTCTTCGGCGAGGACGGCTTCGCCCGCCTGGGCCGGCTCGGCTTCTCGAGCGATCGCCTGATCGTCGTCACCCCCTCGTCGACGGCGGTTTCCCATGCGGCGATCTCCGCGGGAACGACGCCGTCATTCACGGGCATCGTGGCGAACAGCTTCCACGCGAACTCCACCCCGCTGCGGGATCGCGTGAGCGGATTCGACATGGAATCTTCCACCGAGATGCTCTGGGAAGCGGCGGCACGGCAAGGCAAGCGGGTGGCATCGCTGTGCTGGCCCGGCCTCGCGCAGGATACCGTTCGCACCACGACGCCCGTGGGACTGCGCTACTACGAATCGAAGGATCACGGCCTCCTGTGGCAGGGATCCAGCGCGAAGAGGCCTTTCGAGGATGCGCTCGTCGCGCTCCCCGGCGGTATCGTCTCCTTCTCGCCCCCGAAGCGAATTCCGATGCCGCGGACCGCGCGTCAACCCATTTTTCTCGCCATCGACACGACGGACGACGGCCGGACCGGCTACGACCACCTCGTCGCGGTCGCGATGGACGGCACTCTCGCGGCACGAGGCCGCGTTGGCGACTGGTTCGCGCTGCCTGACCTTCAGGAGGAGGATCAGGGAGATCGCGACGTCCTCTTCGGACAATGGGGAAAGCTCCTTTCGATGTCCTCCGATCTTTCCCGCGTCTCCATCTACCTGTCGCCGCCCAACCGGACCTACGCCGCTCCCGACGACTTCCGCAGGACTCTCGACCGCCAGGCCGGCTTCTGGCCCGGACCGCCCGATCCGCTCTTTCTCGAAGGGCCCGAGCCCGATACGGTGAGCTTCGTGGAGCAGTCGGTGCGCTTCGCGCGCTTCTTCGATCAGGCGTTCGCGGTGGCCGATCGACGCGGCGACTGGGATCTGCTGCTGGCGTATCAGCCGCTCATGGATCAGGCCGCGCACCGCTTGCTGCTGGTGGACAAGCGACAGGGAGGCTACTCACCGGAACGAGCGCGCCGGGCGGCCGCGGCCCTGAAGGAAATCTGGAAGCAAGCCGATCGTTCGACCGCCGAGTACCTCCGCTTCGCCCCGCGCGGCGACGTCTTCGTCGTCTCCGACCATGGAATGCGGCCCATCGTGAGGTCTTTCGCGCTCGGCGAAGCGCTGCGTCGCCGCGGGTGGCTGAAGTCGGAGGCCCTGCCGAGCGGCAGGATCGTGGTCGCTCCCGATTCCCCGGTGGATCTCTCCGTGGGGGGCGGGACGGCGCACATCTCGGTGAACCGGGCCGGGTCTCTTCCGGGCGGCACCATCTCCCCGGAACGCTGCGTGAGCCTGGTCGACGAGATCGCGACCTACCTTCGCAGCCTCCAGAACGAAGAGGGCAGTCCTCTGTTCGCCCTCGTGGCCACGCGCGCGGAGGCCGAGGCGCAGGGACTGAATCATCCGAATGCGGGCGATCTGGTGGTGATCGGCCGCGGAGGCACGTCGGTGAACGCGTGGCTCGCGCGCGCCGGCCAGACGCCTCCCCTGCTCGGCATCGACGAGCTCGCAGGGCAGCATGGCTTCGATCCCGATCCAGAGCTCGACGGCATCTTCTTCCACGTGGGGGACGGCATTGCCGCCCAGCGCGTGCCGACGTTCCGCGAGGTCGATGTGGCGGGACGGATCTCGCAGCGTCTCGGCATCGACCCGCCGGGTCGCCTCGGGATCGACGCTGCTGGAGCCCGCCGCTGAGCCACGAGGCATCCCCGGAGATTTCCGTGGCGCGCGTCGCGCCGGGCCTCGGTGTCGAGCACCTGCGGGCGCTCCTGCTCCCGCGTCCGCTGCGGGACAACGGCGGCGAGCCAGACGTTCCCTCACGCTCCACGGTCGCCCTCGCGCATGACGGCCGCGATCTCATCGCCTCGTTCGAGGTCGCCTCCGAGCCGCCGCTGCGACTCCTTCCCGACGATTCCGAGGCCCCCGCCCACCAGGAGGAGTGCGTCGAGCTGTTCCTCGCGTCCGCCCGCGATCCATCCCGTTACTTCGAGATCGTGGCCGGCGTCTCGGGCGCGCTCTACACGGCCATGGTCTTCAATCCCGAGGGCTCTCGCGCCACCTGGCACGTCACCCCGGACGTCTCCGTACCGGCTCTCAGCGTGGTCGTGAGCGGAGAGCCGGGAGCGGCGCCGCGCTCGAGCTGGCAGCGCTGGAGCTGCGTGATGCGCATCCCGTGGGCCGGACTGCCGCTCGCTCACGGCGCGCCCGCTCCCGGCGAGCGGCGCCGCGGCAACTGCTTCCACATCGGGCGCGGGAGCGCGACGCGCTACGAGGCGCTCTCGCCCACGCTCCGGGTTGCGCCTCCGGACTTCCACGTGCCCGACCGCTTCGCCGTTTTCCGCTTTTGATCGATCACTCGATCGCGATGCCCTGCGCCGTGAGCCACACGCGCAGCTCCTGCCGCACGCGGCGATCCCGGAAGATGAACCAGGCCGACTCGTCGTTCGCCGACTCCATCAGCGCGGACCGAAACGCGTTCACTCCCTCTGCCTCCAGCGCGGCGAGCGCCTTTTCGCGGACGGCGGCGCTCTCCATCGTCCGCGCGAAATCCTTCGCGCGGATCGTGTCCACGTCCGGCGTGGACTTCGGGATTCGCAGGTAGCGACCGTTCCGCTCGAGCTCGAGCGCCTCCTTGAGCTCGGGGGCGCCGTTCAGATGGGCGACCACCTCCCCCGTCTGGCGGTCCAGGAAGTGATTCATCATCTTCGAACGGGCCGCGAACGCGACGGAGAGGCCTTCCCAATCCAGTTCCATGGGCCGGATTCTGGGTCCTGTTGACGCGTCCGGCGAAATCATTAAAATTTGACGAGGGCGTCGAATTTATTTCCGCCCCCAGCGAGGCCACCATGAGCAGCACTCTGACGACCCCGACCGAAACGAAGATGCTCCGCACGTTCGACGACTGGGTGGATCTGTTCCGCGACTGGCAGAAGAAGATCGACCTCGAAGCGCCCGGCATCGACGAGTTCACGTTCGAGGCCAAGTACGGCGACCTGAAGACGAACGAGATCGAGTACGGCGACTATGCCGGACAGCCGAAGTGGGAGCGCGTGGGGCAGATCCCGCACGCGCCCGTGAAGGACGCCCTGCTGAACCTCATCGTCTACCAGGGGGACACGGAGTTCGCCTCGGTGGAACAGCAACGCAACCTGTTCCGCACGGCGCCTTCGGCCTACGACCTCGAATCCGCCACGCGGATCATGGCGGAGGAGATGCGGCACGGCTGGCAGATGTGCCACCTGCTCATGACGCATTTCGGCGAGGCGGGAAAAGTGGAGGCGCGGAAGCTGCTCGAGCGGCGCAGCTGGATGCACAACCGTCTGCTCGGCTCCTTCAACGAGGACGTGCAGAACTGGGTCGACTTCTACACCTACGCCGACTTCGTCGACCGGGACGGAAAGTTCCAGCTCAACATGCTCTCCACGTCCGCCTTCGCGCCGCTGGCGCGCTCGATGGGGCCGATGCTCAAGGAAGAGGCGTTCCACATCGGGAGCGGCCAGACGGGCCTCGGCCGCATCCTGCGCGGCGGACGCGTGAAGACGCCGCTCCTTCAAAAATATTTCAACAAGTGGATCCCCACCGCCTACGACCTCTTCGGCGTCGATCATTCCTCCTCCGCGCAGTGGTTCTACGTCTGGGGCATCAAGGGGCGCTTCGACGAGCACAAGTGGGAGGAGCCGGCGGACCAGCGCGGGCTGAACGAGCACTCGCGCGCGCTATACGTCCAGGAGGTCAGGACGCTGATCGAACAGCTCAACCGTTTCGTGGCCGAAGATCAGCCGAAGCTCTTCGCCCCCG
>JBDSFL010000690.1:0-7331 GCA_039919545.1 Thermoanaerobaculia bacterium
GCAGCAGGAGCGAAGCGATGTCGCCCAGGTCCACGGGGGCAACGGGTGGGGCCGGCGCGCTCGACGCCTCATCGAGGCCGCTGGCCTGTGCGCGGCTCGCGGCGCGGCTCTCCACTCCGAGCGCGCCGAGCGCCTCGATCACCGCCTGGAACCGGATGGGACCGGCTTCCGGAAGGCAGGCGAGGAGCGCCGCGACGAAGCGCCGCGGGGGAACGTGGAACCTGAGGGATTCGGCATCCCGGTCGGAATCCATCGAGCGCTCGGTCCACAGCATGTCGCCGCTCAGTTCCGGGTCCTCGCGCTGCAGTCGATCCATCCGGTCGCGGTCGAGAGCGAGCGTGAGCTCGGCGAGCTCCGGATTGAAAGCCTCCTCGGGAAGATTCGAGAGCGCGGCGGTCTCTCCGGCCGCGATCGCCCCCGCCGCCGCGAGCGTGACCCAGGCGGGTGAGCGTTCCCTTCGCGCGGCCAGCACCGCGAAGGCGACCTGCGTCTTGAACCAGCGCGGAACTCCCCGCGCGACGTTCTCCTCGACGGTCCGGATCACCTCGTCCCAGCGCTTCTGCAGCTTCGGAGCGCTGTCCGTGCGCGATTCCAGGGAGCGTTCGAAACCGCGCGATCCGAGAAACATTGCGAGGGCGATGCGGGCGGCTTCGAGATCAGCACTGCCGTCGGGCTCCCGCGCCAGGCGATTCAACACTCCCCATGGGTCCCGCCCCGCGATCGGCGCGAAGCGCTCCCCCTCGCCGTTCGCCGCGATCGCCGCGTCCACCCAGTCCGCCCCCGAGGCCTTGCCGCCGAGCCGTTCCATTCGCCGCAATGCGGCCGCGGCGCGCTCGGCATGGACGGGATCGACTCCCTCCTCCGTCGAGAAGGCCGCCCGCGAGAGAACGCCGCCGCGATCGTCCAGCACCCGCGCCTCGATCTCGTCAAGAGCGAGAAGCTGCCCGCCCGGCAGCGGGAAAAGCTCTCGCAGCTCGCCGAGCTCGGTCGCGCGCACGAGCGATCCGGCCCGGTCGAGCCATTCCACGTCGCCCTTTTTCTGGAAGCCGTGATCGGTGCGCTCGAACCGGCTCGTGAACCGGGCCACACCGCCGGACCACGAAAAGACCTGATCCTGGCTCGCGTTCCCGCACGACAGCGTCGCGTCCGGGCGGACCAGACGCCCCGATGCCGCCGGGTCGAAGTAGATCGTCGTGACGGCGCCCACGAACTCGACGATGACTCCCGCGGAAGATGCGTGAATGCTGATCCGGCCGAGGCGCCCGACCTCCCGCGTCAGGGTCGCCGCGTCCACGCGTCCCACAGGCGCATCTGGCGCCGACGCGCTCGTGCCGAGGAGGACATACGCGTCCTTCTCGCGAGAAACCGAGAAGACTTCCGCCCCGAACACGACGGGCGAGGCGTTCGACCGGAGCGGGATGCGATGGGTGGCCGTGATGTTTCCCGAAGAATCCCGGAACACGAAGCGGGCCGGTCGCCCCTCCGTCATCCCGTCATCCGATGGCGGCTCGCCGCGAAACGCCAGGGTCACCCGCGAGCCGTCGTCGGCCACGCCGGCCACCATGCGTTCCTCGGGCTGCATCGGAAAGGAGCCCACTTCCGCACCGAGCGGCGTGCGCAGCGAGAGCCGGCGCGCGGCGGGATTCACCTGGTAGACGAGCCCGCCGGGCGTGACCCCGTGCACGGGCTGGAGGCGCGGCCGCGCGGCTTCCGGGCGGGCCAGGGCCGCCGCCGGGAGCAGCACGCCCAGGACGAGGAATCGGCAAACCCCTCTCACCCTGACACAGACCCGCGCGAGGGCGATTCCGTTCCGTCCGCCGTCACTGTCCTCAAAGTCCGCTGCTCGCCTTCTCTCGTTCGATCGTCACGACCGCCTTCCACCCGAACGCGGCGGCGCTCTCGGTGAAGAGCTTCTTCGCCTGCGCGGTGGCGCGCTCGGCCAGCCCCGCGTCCTTGGCGGCGCGCCCCAGCGCCCCGCGCGACCACGTGGTCCAGCGCGTGCGGTCTTCCGGTGTGATCGGGTTCAGCCAGCCGGACTTCTCGTCGAACCATTCCACGCGCGAGTCGACCGAGAGGATGCGCGGAGGCGGCAGCGAGACCCGCAGCGTGTGCGTGGCTTCCTCGGCCACGACAGAAAACCCGTGCTCGAGGTCGAAGCCCCCTTGCACCGTGCCGCGCAGCCGCAGCGTGGCGTTCTTCGGAATCGCGAAGAGCACGATCGTCCGCACCTCTTCGTAGCGCACCACGTCGGCCACCTCGATCTGCACGGTGGCCAGCTGCGCGATCTGCCGGATCGCCTGGACGACGGGGGCCGAGTCGACGCGCGGCCCGCGCGTCATGGCGCCGCGCCCCCAGCGGAAGCCCGCGAAGACGGCGAGCAGGAGCAGCACGAGCAGCGCGGCGCGCGTCAGGGCGGTCCGAAAGTAAGATGGGCTCAACGTCGTTCTCTGATTCTCAGCTCGGTCAGGCGGCATCGTCCGTCGATCGTCGCTCGGGGGGGTTGCCATGCACCAGCCTACGCCTCGTTCCCTTCGCCGCCGTTTCCTCGCGCCGTTCCTCCTCGTGAGTGTCGCGGCGACGCTCCTGTCCGCGGCGGCGAATCCCGTCGCCGCGGCCGAGAAGCGAGACGGCGCTCCCCTGCCGGCGCGTCTGCGCGACCTGCCCCGCGAACGGGCGGCCTGGAACGCGCTCTTGCGGCAGGACGCGCTCGGCGGCCTCTCGGCCGAGCGCCGCCTCGAGGCGCTGCGCCGCTCGTGCGAGCTGCCGGTGGACGCCGCCATGCGCCGGCCACCGAGCCCCCGCGGCTCTCTCGTGACGTTCCCCGGACTGAGCTGGAGCGCGCTCGGTCCGCGCACCGCGCAATCGCTCGCCGATTACGGCTTCGCGTTCGGCGACGTGGCGGGGCGGATCAACTGCGTGACGATCCACCCGACGAACCACGCGATCCTTCTCGTCGGCTCGTCTTCGGGCGGCATCTGGAAGTCCACCGACAGCGGCAGCAGCTTCCGCCCCGTGTCGGACGGCGCTCCCGCCCTCGCCATCAGCGGCATCACGTACGTGGCGTCCAATCCGAGCATCGTGTACGCGGCGACGGGCGACGTGGACGCCGCCTTCGACGAGTTCACGCCGGCGGTCTCGCTCGGCACGTACCTCGGGGCCGGTGTGCTGCGCTCGGTGGACGGCGGCGAGAGCTGGACGCGCATCGACACGAACCTCCCCCCCAGCTCCATCGTCTCGCGCGTGCTCGTGCATCCCACGAATCCCCAGCTCGTGCTGGCCGGGCTCTACATCACGCAGGATCTCGCGGCCAACGGCAAGCGCTCGGGAGGGATGTATCGCTCGACGGACGGTGGCGTCACCTTCGCGCGCACGCTCGCCGCGCCCATCAGCGACCTCGTGCAGGACCCGAACGCCGCATCCTCGGTCCTCGCGGGCTCCGGCCTCGTCTCGGGCTGCGCGGACTGCGCCGATCCGAACGGCGTCTATCGCTCGACGGACTTCGGCGTCTCGTGGGCGGGCGTGCTGGTGCCCGCGACGGAGCTGGTGCCGGGCGTGGCGGGCCGCCCCTTCGAGAGCCCGACCGGAAATATCAGGCTTTCGATTTCGCGCGGGGCGCAGACGGTGGTCTACGCCTCCATCGTCGACAGGAACGATTCGCACGAGGGCGGCGGCATCTTCCGCTCGACGGACGCCGGCGCCACCTGGAGCCGCCGCGCCACGAACCCGAGCATGTGCGAGAGCCAGTGCTTCTACGACCACTGGATCGCCGCGAGCCCGACGCAGCCCGACACGCTGTTCTTCGGCGCCATCGACCTCTTCAAGTCGACCGACGGCGCGGCCACCTGGACGCAGGTGACGGACGTGTACACGACCGGCAGCTCCGTGCATCCCGACTATCACGCGGCCACGTTCGTGCCGGGCTCCTCCTCACAGTCGGTCTACTTCGCCAACGACGGCGGGCTCTACCGCACGGCCGACGGCGGGAGGTCGTTCCAGAATCTCAATGCCACGCTCACGCTCGCGCAGTTCAACGGCATCGCGCTGCATCCGGTGGACCCGAGCTTCGCCATCGGCGGCACGCAGGACAACGGCAACCTGCGCTTCAAGAACTCGCTCTCGTGGAGCGACCGCACCGCCGGCGACGGCGGCTTCAACCTGATCCAGCGCGACAGCCCGTCGCGGCTCCTGGCCGCCAATTACTTCGCCTTCCTGAACACGTCGACAGACGGAGGCGAGACGTTCCGCGACGCCTGCCCGGCGCTCCTGATGAACTGCAATACCGGCGCTCCGCTCGATCCGATGCTCTTCTATCCTCCGGCGGCGGCGGCGCCCACCGCCCCGTCCACGGTCTTCATCGGCACGAACCGCGTGTGGGCCAGCACCACGTTCGGAGCGAACACGGGGGGCTGGGCGCCGCGCTCGGCCACGGCCATCGCGACCGGCATCCGCCTCAGCGCGCTCGCGGTTTCGGGCGACGGCAACGGCGTGATCTGGTCGGGGACGCAAGGCGGAGGCGTGCGCCTCTCCACCGACGGCGGGCGCACGTTCGGGAGCGCGGCGGCCGGCCTGCCCAAGCAGATCGTGACGCGCATCCGCGCCATCTCGGACGACGGCCGCTCCGCCTACGTGAGCTTCGGCGGCTACTCCGGGCTTCCCAGCCTCCACATCTTCCGCACCAACGACGCGGGCCAGAGCTGGGTGAACGTGACCGGCAATCTGCCGGACGTGCCGGTCCTCTCGCTGGCGGTCGATCCGGGTGATCCGGCCGACCTCTTCGCGGGCACCGACGTGGGCGTGTTCCGCTCCGTAGACGGCGGCGCGAGCTGGAGCTCCTTCAACGAAGGGCTTCCCAGCGTCAGCGTCACCGACCTCACGTTCCATCCCGTCACGCGCGACCTCGTGGCCGCCACGTACGGGCGCGGCGCCTTCCGCATCGGGTTCTCGGGCCTGACGCAGCTCCTCCCCACCGCCGACTTCACGTTCTCGCCCGAGCTCCCCGCACCCGGACAGAGCATCGTCTTTGCAGATCGCTCGTCGGGCGCGCCCACCGCATACTCGTGGGACTTCGGCGACGGCAGCGTCCCCTCGACCGACAGGAGCCCGCGGAGAGTATTTGCCCAGCCGCTCAGCACCACGGTGCGGCTCCAGGTCACGAATGCCGTCGGGTCCAGCGCGAAAACGCGCACGCTGAACGTCTTTCCCGGGGTGGGCGTTCCCGTCGTGCTCCAGGTGCCCGTCGTGCTCGACGTCTTCGGCGTTTCGCCCACGCACTACACCTCCGACCTGGTGCTCGTGAACCGCGGCACGCTCCCGACGCGCGTCACCCTCTTCTATTCACCCTCGCCCGGAACCCCCGGGGCCTCGGGGCCGCACGTGGGCGTATCGCTGGATGCCGGGCGCGAATTCCGCGTGGACGACGTGGTGGCCTTCCTGCGCGCCAGCGGCTACGCCCTGCCCGAGAGCGGCCCCGCCATCGTCGGCACGCTGCGCATCACGTTCGAGGACGTGGACGACGCCCGGCTCGTGTTCGCGGGCTCGCGCACCTCCACGCCGAATCCGAACACGTCCATCGGCGGGAGCTTCGGCCTCTTCACGGGAGGCCTGCCCATCGCGTCCGCGCCCGGAACCACGGCCACGATCTACGGTCTGCGCGAGGACAGCGCGTTTCGCTCCAATCTCGCGATCGTGGACGTGGCAGGCGGGAGCGGCCCCGCGTCGCTCTCGATCCAGCGCGTGAATGGCGACACGGGCCTGCCGGCCGGCAGCGCCATCGTGTACACGCTGGCCCCCGGCGAGTGGCACCAGTTCGGATCCATCCTGGCCGGCACCGGCGCGTCGAACGGCTACGCGCGCGTGACCAAGTCGGGCGGCGGGTCGAACCGCTTCCTCGTGTACGGCGTGCTGAACGACGGAGCCTCGTCCGGGGGCGGTACCTCGGACGGCAGCTTCCTGGGCGCGGACGCCTCCGCCGGGCTGATCCCGATTGTGCTGCGGGTCAATTCCGGAAGCACACTCTTCACCACCGAGCTGCTCCTGGCCAACCCCACCGCCGCCGCCGCCACCGTTTCCCTCACCTACACGCCGTCGCTCGTCTTCGGCGCCACGGGCACGCCTCTCACCGCCTCCCTCCCGCTCGCGGCGGGGCGGCAGCTCCGGATCCCGGATGCAATAACCTTCCTGCGGGATACGCTTGGCCTCGCGCTCGCGCCAGGCTCCGTGAACCAGGGAGGCACGTTGAACGTCACGGGGGCCATCGCCACGGCACGCACGTCCAATCCGAACCCCGATTCCGAAGTCGGCGGCACTTTCGGACTGGCCTACCCCGCCATCCCCTCCGGCGCACGCGCCAGAACCTCGGCCTGGGTGTACGGCCTCGTCCAGAACGCCTCCACCCGCTCGAACCTTGCCATCGCGGATGCGCGCGTGGGCAGCAGCGCGCCCGTCACCTACGTCATCGACGTCTTCGATGCCGCCCTCGGCGAGGGGTCGA
Organism: Thermoanaerobaculia bacterium; assembly: GCA_039919545.1. Lineage (GTDB taxonomy): Bacteria > Acidobacteriota > Thermoanaerobaculia > UBA5066 > UBA5066 > JBDSFL01. The sequence goes on from JBDSFL010000690.1 coordinate 6,491, forward strand.
TACCGGCCCGCTCGTTCACGGCGAGCCTGGCCGGCGGGCAATGGATCCAGTTCGGCAAGGTGCTCGCCGACGCAGGGCTCTCGACCGGTTTCGTGCGAGTGCGCCCCCAAAGCGGTTCCTCGGACTTCGTCGTCTACGGCATCCTCAACGACGGCGAGAGCTCTGGCGAGAGAACATCCGACGGGAGTTACGTGCCGATGAGCGGCGTGGAATGAACCTTGATGGAGAATCGGCATCCGGAATGCAAGAGACTGATTGGAGGAGATTCATGAAACACGGCAAGTTCCCGACGGGACGGGTGATGGCGGCTCTGGTCGTCCTGGCGCTCGTCGCCACGGCGCCGGCCCTGCTCGCCATCCAGCAGGGACGGATCATGGGGACCGTCACCGATGCCAAGGGCGCGCCGATGGAGGGGGTCAAGGTCCTCATCACCACGCCCTCGATCACGAACTTCAAGGTGAACCTGACCACCGGCAAGGACGGCAAGTGGGGAACGATCCTCAACGACGCCACCTTGAAGTATCACTACCGCTTCGACAAGGAGGGCTACCTCCCCACCGAGCAGGACAAGAAAGTTCCCATCGGAGGGTCCGAGGTGCTCGATGTCCAGCTGCTGAACCAGGCGCAGGCCGTCGAGAAGGGGATCGTCAAGCAGGTCGTGGATCCCTTCACGAACGCGTACAACGATGCGGTCGAGAAGTTCCAGGCCGACGACCTCGAAGGCGCGATGCTGAAGGCGGACGAGGCGACGAAGGCCGGGCCCGACAAGGCCAACGGCTTCGACCTGGCCACCAAGATCGCCTACAAGAAGAAGGACTGGGACAAGGTGATCGAGTGGGGT
>JBDSFL010000697.1:0-6791 GCA_039919545.1 Thermoanaerobaculia bacterium
CCCCCACGTCGATCTTCTCGATGATCTCCTCGAACGACGCACCGCCGGCGGCGAGCGTCTCCTCGAAGGGATACAGGTTCACGGCGACGAGGTCGATGGCGCCGATCTCGTTCTGGCGTGCCTCGGACTGATGCGTCTCGACCGAGCGGTCGAACAGGATGCCGCCGAAGAGCTTGGGATGCAGCGTCTTCACTCGTCCGCCGAAGACCTCCGGAAACCCGGTCTCCTGCGCCACGAGCGTCACCGGAATTCCGGCCTCCATCAGGTGGGCGGCGGTCCCGCCCGTGGAGAGGATCTCGTAGCGGAGGGCGAGCAGGCCTTTCGCGAAATCGACGAGGCCGGTGCGGTCCGAGACGCTCAGGAGAGCGCGCTTTTTATTCACGAATGACAAAGGGTCCTCTCGTTTCGGGGAACGACTTCACGCTGGAGCAATCACCTCCGGCGTTCTTCCAGATCCAGGTGAGGAGGCGGGTGGCGGAAGTGACTGAGGCGTCGTAGCCGGGGCGGGTTTCGATGAGACGCTCGGGAGCTCCGAACGGATCGGAAGAATACCCCGTGAAGCTCGAGCCCTCGGGAATCGGCGGGTTCGGCGGGGGAGAGGCCGCCGCAAGCTCGTGCACGATCCCTCCCAGCTCATACACGACGTCGGCGAAGGGCTGGTGCTCACGGATCTTTCTGGCGATCACCCGAGCCACCCGAACCGCGGCCGCGCGATGGGCCGCGGCATCGCGCGTGTGCGGCTCGGCGGCGCGCGCGTCGTTCACGCCGGCCATCAGACGATCCCGGTGCTTCACGATCTGGCGCTTGAGATCCGGCGGCGCGAAGCGTGCCGCGTCCGCCGCGAGGAGCCGTTCGGCCGCCACGGGCCAGCCCGTTTCCGGTGGAGGCGCGGCATCTGCCCTCGAGGAGAGCCCTGCCGACAGGCCGGCCACCAGCGCGAGCACGAGCGCCGGCCCTTCCGTTCTCCGGCCCCGAGCCCGCGGCATCAGAAGATCTTCAGGAAGACGAGGTTCAGGACGAAACCGGTCTGGCCCCGGTTGCGGCCGACCACCGGCATGCCGCCGTCGAGGTTCACGATGGTCGACCACGGGCCGGGCAGCTGAGCCGAAAGCCCGGCCCCTCCGAAGCTCGTCCTCTTGAACCCGGCGGCATTGTCCGTGACCAGGGCATGCTCGTAGATCGCCTCGATCCGGAAGGCTTCGCCGATGACGAATCCGTACGCCGCTCGGCCGATGAACGCCTCGTCGGCGCGCAGGCTCCCCGAGCGGAAGCCGCGCAGCGAGGTTCCGCCGAAGAAGCCGAACGTGTACTTCGAGAAGCGATCCACGTTGTTCGAGCCGAAGTAGCTCACCGAAGAGCGGATGCGCTGGAACTTCGGGAAGTGGAAGTCCTTCGCGATGTTCAGTCCGTACGTCCGGAACTCGTCTTTCCCGGGGTCGTAGTCGGTGTTGCCGGGCAAGCCCCACGCGTCCCAGGTGGATCGCTTGCTCCAGGTGTAGGTGCCGGTGAGCGCCCACCCCTTCACGTCGTAGATGGCACGCGCCTGGAGGCGCGTCACCCAGTGATTCGAGGGAATGACGAAGTCTGGCGAGGTCTCCTCTTCGTCGTTTCCGTAGTCGCGATGCGTCAGGCCCACGGTGGCGCCGAGCTTGATGTGCCCGCCGAGCGGATAGCCGATGTTCAGGTTTCCCGCGAAAGAGCGCTGCTTCACGCGCTTCGTCTTGTCCTCTTCTCCGTTGACGTAGAGGGCATCCCCGCCGCGAATGGCGATGCCGAAGACGTCGGCCCCGATATCCAGCTTGGTGCCGAAGAGCCTCGGCTCGCTGAAGGAAGCCGCGAGCAGGATGCCGCCGAAGAACACCTGCACCTGCTGATGCTTCTTGCGGAAGTCGAGGTCGAGGTAATAGACGCCGAGCAGCGGCAGCACACCCGTGGACGAGTCGTAGAAGACGCCGCCGAGGCCAAAGATCCGTGACGACTTGGAGTCCTCGACGACCTTGCGGTCCCCCTCCTTCGTCCGCTCGAGGTAGCGCACGCCCTTCTCGGTGTCGCGCACCATCACGTCGGCCGAGGCATACGCTTTCAGCTTGGCCTCCTCGAAGTCGGCAGGATTCAGCTTCACGTCCTCGAGCCGCGTCTCTCGCTCGAGTACGGTCGTCCGCGAGAACGTGCGCATCACCCACTGCCCGGTCGTGCGGGTGGGGAATCGCATCGCCGCGCCACCGTCGGGCGCGGGCACCTCGCCGAAGTCCGAGGCCTCGATCACGGACTGCACCTCGCCGGTGAGGTTCAGCTGCCGCGTCTCGGTCCGGATGGCCGCGAAGTCCGCCCGCGCCACGAAGACGCGGCCCGCGTACAGCGGCTTGTCGGACTTGGTGGTGGTGCGCGGCTCGAAGTCGAGCACGTAGCACGGGACACCGTTGGACGTGTCCTCTCCATGCAAAACGTAGCGATAGGCATCGTTGAACGTGAGCGCGAGCGGAAGCTCCGACACCTTCTCGGGCTGCAGGAGGGGCAGCTCGGGGATCTTCTTCCCCTTCCAGCGCACGCCGTTGAAGTAAGCCTCGCTCCAGACCCAGTCGTAGCCCCCTCCGAGCGTGTAGAAGAACGAACCGGCCAGGGTGAGGTCGAGCGTGTTGTTGAGGTCCGCGAAGCGGAAGCGCATGGAGGTGCTGTTCTTGGCGGTGAAGCGCGTCCAGCGCGCGTCGCGCGCGGCTCGCCAGGCCTGATGGCGGGCGAGAATCTCTTCCACGGTGAGACCGCGGACGGCGGTGACGCCAACGCGGGCGAGCGTCGCATCCTCCGGCGCCTTCTCTCTCGCGGTGAGCTTCAGGGCGATGCTGCCGTTCGCGGTCGAGAGCGCGAGGCGCGGCGCTTCCTTCGTGCGGGGGATGTCGAGGCTCTTCGTGCGTCCGGTGGCCAGCTCGAGGATCTCGGCCGAGGCATAGGTGGGGGCGTCCAGCTCGAGGGTGAGCGGCCCGCGCCGCTCGGAGCCGTCGAGGCCGCGTGCGGAAACGACGACCACGCCGCCGAGGTCGGTGCCCGAGACGACCCGCACGACCGAGAGCCCGGTGCCGTCCGCCGCGGTGGCGGTCGCCGCACGCGCGTCGCGGCTGAAGTCCCCCGCGAGCAATCGGCCGAGCCGATCCAGCGCCACATCGTGCTCGGGAGAGGCCGCGATCCGGGCCGCGACGGCCGGGGCGTCGATGGCTGCGAAGCGCGCGGCCACGTCGATGAGGGAGTCGATGTCGGGAACCGTGGCGGCCCGGATCAGGAGCGGGCGACCGAAGGCGAGACGGTCCGCGGCTTCGCGGGCCTGTGCGGGCGTCACGGAACCGTTCGGGAGCCGGAGCCCGAGCAAGTCTGCGTACGCGATATTTCCTTCGGAAAGAAGCTCGGCGCTTCCCGCGGGGAAGAGCTCGCCCGCAGCGGAGGAGCTGGGTGTGACCACGATGCGCGCTTGCGGACTCTGGCCGCGAATCTCGGAGGCGATCTTGCGGAGGACGAAGTTGCGGGCCGCGCCGTCCCCGCTCTCGAGGGGGAGCTCCAGATCGAAAAGATCGGCTTCCTTGCTGGCGCGCAGCAAAGGCCCGGAGCCCGGATACAGAGTATCGGCCGTGGCCGCTTCGGCGCTGCGCGCTTCGCGGGGTACGGTCACCGCGCCCAGCTCCAAGGCGATGCCCCAGCGTCGGCCGGCACGGTGCGCATGGGTGGCGAGCAGCTGGACGGCCTGCAGCAAGGCCGGGGAGCGAAGGTCGCCGGCCTCGAGCAGGAGACCGGGCGCATTCGAGGAGATTCCCGAGCCTCCCGCGACGGCCGAGGCGGGGAGCGACGCGAGCGCCTGCAGCCGCACGTCATCGGCGGTGACGACGATCCAGGGAGAAAGGAAAGGGCGAGCCGCTTCGGGCGTGGCCGCCAACAGGCACCGGGACACCACGAGCAGGAGGGCGGGGAGCCAGGAGGAGCGGAGGAATCGTTTCATCGATCGGGATTCTGGGGTACGGCGGGCACGCATCCCAAACCGCCCGGGATCCGCGTTCAAAACTCGTTCGATACGGGAGAGAGAAGCACGCCGACGAACCAGCCGCCCACGGCGAGGACGGCGAGTCCCAGCGCCGCCCGCCCGATTCCGTTCATCAGATTCGCCACATGGTCCGGCACGAGCACGCAGGCCGTTTCGAGAGCGGTGCCGAGGGTGAAGAGGCCGAACTGATAGAGGAGAAGAGGTTTCGGGGGGCGCCGCAGCAGGCGTCGCTCGGCAAAATAGGCGATTCCCAGGAAGAGGAGCGGAATGCCGAGCGCATGCAAAAGCAGCTCGAGCCGTCCCGAGAAGGGCATCGTGTCGGTTCCGGCTCTTCCTGCATAGCGGTGGATGGCCGTGACCACGAGCAGGACGGCCCCCTGCGCCGCGGCGATCGAGATGATGGCGGCCTTCCACCGGCGCAGGGCAGAGGCCCGCGTGAGCGGATAGGGACGGTCCCTCATCGAGGACCCCTCTGGAAGACAGGCAAGAAGCGCCAGGCCACATCCTAGAGACGCACGGCTGGGGAATTAGTTCACGAACAACAAAAAAAACGCTCCGAGAGGAGCGCTTTTCGTATCGTCTGGAATCCGGGGCCGAATTCGGTCAGCCCCGCTTCTTCTCCGAGATCGAGGTCACGGAGGCTTTCGCTTCCTTCACCGGAGCCTCGACCACCCCTTCGGCCACGGGCAGCCCGAGCTTGGCCCGGATCTTCATCTCGATCTCGCGGGCGATATCGGTGTTCTCCTTCAGGAACTGCTTGGAATTCTCCCGGCCCTGGCCGATGCGGAGGTCGCCATAGCTGAACCACGCGCCCGACTTGTCGATGATCTTGTGCTCGATGCCGATGTCGATCATCTCGCCGGTCTTGCTGATCCCTTCGCCGTACGCGATGTCGAACTCGGCGATCTTGAACGGGGAAGCGACCTTGTTCTTGACCACTTTCACCTTGGTGCGGCTGCCGACGACCGCATCGCCGTCCTTGATGGAGTTGATGCGGCGGATGTCGATGCGCACGGACGAGTAGAACTTCAGGGCGCGGCCGCCGGTGGTCGTCTCCGGATTGCCGAACATGACGCCGATCTTCTCGCGGATCTGGTTGATGAAGATGAGCGTCGTGCCGGACTTGGCGACGACCGCCGTCAGCTTCCGGAGCGCCTGCGACATGAGGCGCGCCTGCACGCCCACGCTGGCGTCGCCCATCTCACCCTCGAGCTCGGCCTTCGGCACCAGGGCAGCCACCGAGTCGATGACGACGACGTCGACGGCGGCCGAGCGCACGAGCGCCTCGCAGATCTCGAGGGCCTGCTCGCCCGAGTCGGGCTGCGACACCATGAGGTTCTCGATGTCCACGCCGAGCTTCTTGGCGTACTCGGCGTCGAGCGCGTGCTCGGCGTCGATGAACGCGGCGAGGCCGCCGGACTTCTGCGCCTCGGCGATGATGTGGAGCGTGAGCGTGGTCTTGCCGGACGACTCGGGCCCGAAGATTTCGGTCACGCGCCCGCGCGGCACGCCGCCGATTCCGAGAGCCGCGTCGACCGCGATGGAGCCGGTCGAGATTGCCTGGATGGCTTCTTGCGGCTTGTCGCCCAGGCGCACGAGGGCGCCCTTCCCGAACTGGCGATCGATCTGCTGCATGGCCAGCTCGAGAGCCTTCTGTTTTTCCTTGTTGACGTCGACCATCAAGGTCCTCGCTTTCGTGAAAAAGACGGCGGATTATAGGCGGCTGGTCCGGTAAAAACCGGTTTTGTGCCGCGGTGAAATCGGAGTGCGAGCGGGAGGGCCCGGGGCGGAGGCACGGATGAATCCTCGCTCCGGGTTTGGAGTGACGTGAACGGAAGGAATGGCGAAGATAGAACGATGGGCGCCCGAATTCAAGAGGCGGCTTCGCCCTGGTCGCGGGTGTGGCGGGAAGCACCTGTCGCGACCGCCATCGCCACCTGGTTCGGCTCGGGATTCCTCCCGCTGGTACCGGGAACCTGGGGAAGTCTCGCGACAATTCCAGTCTTCCACCTCGTCCACGCCTGGGCGGGGCTCCCGGGCACGGTGGTGTTCACGGTCGCAGTCACGCTGCTCGGCGGCGTGGCTGCCCATCGCGCGGCCGCGCGGCTGCGGATCTCGGATCCGTCCCAGATCGTGATCGACGAAGTGGCGGGGCAGTCGATTGCGCTTCTCTTCGTCTACGAGCTGTTTCCGGCTTCAGGCGGTTCCCTCCTGTTCCTTTCGATGATCGCGCTCAGCTTCGTCTTGTTTCGCATCTTCGACATCTGGAAGCCGGGGCCGGTGGGCTGGCTCGAACGCCTTCCCGGCGGGCTCGGGATCATGAGCGACGATCTGCTCGCCGGGCTCTTCGCGGGGCTCCTCGTCGCGGCCACGCACCTCGCTTTCTTCCGGGCATGACGGATTCGGTGCCCGGCGACCACGGACTGCTCTTGCAGGAGAACGTTCCGCTGCACGAGCGCACCACGCTGCGCGTCGGCGGCTTCGCGCGCTACTTCGCCGAGGTGCCGGGCGTCCCGGCGCTGCAGGCGCTGCTTCGCTTCGCCGCGGAACGGAAGCTCCCCCTCCTTCCTCTCGGCAAGGGCTCGAACCTCCTGATCCCCGATGCGGGCTTTCCAGGAGTCGCGTTCACGCTCACGGGAGACTTTCGCCAGGTGACGATCGACGGCACGCGCGTGATCGCGGGAGGCGGGGCGTCGTTGATGTCGCTCGCCATCCTCACGCGCAACGCCGGGCTCTCCGGCCTCGAGAATCTCTCGGGCATCCCGTC
>JBDSFL010000698.1:0-9712 GCA_039919545.1 Thermoanaerobaculia bacterium
GCCGGAGGCGCGTCGAGCTCGGTGCCGAGCGTGCGCTCCAGCGCGAACGTGATCGCGCGCGTCACCACGTCCGACCGCTGCGCGGGCGGGATCGCCGCGAAGAGCGAGAGGTCGCGCGCGGCCAGGCTTCCCGCCGGCAGCGCTCCGCCGCCGATGCGCCGGCGGGCGATGTGCTCCGCGCCGCCGAGCACGCGCGGATCCTCGGCATAGCCGAGCAGCGCGAGCGTGCGGCACACCGTGGAGAAGACGCCCAGGTCGAAGGCCGAGCTGTCGCTGCGCTCGATGGCGCGGAAGGCGCGCTCCCAGCGCGAGAACAGAACGTCGGCGGCGCGCTGCAGCTCGGGAAAAGTTCGGTCGCACCCCGCCTTCAGGAGCACGAGCGAAAGCCAGAGGCCGCCGTCGTACATCTTGGCGAGGTCGGCCGCGGTCTGTCCGGGCGAGAGCCTCTGCTTCAAGACCGCGAGCGTGTCGCGCACGAAGAGATCGCGGGGGAGCGCCTGCTTGGCCTTCCGCAGCTCAATGTCCTTCGGGGGGCGATCCATGAGGTCGCGCAGCGCGACGTAGCGGGCGGCCGGGTTCTCGCGCGAGACGAGCCAGTCGATCGTGGAGATGGGCACCTGGAAGGGACCCGCGGGGAGCGGGGGAGCGGATTTCGGCACGTGCGCCCGCGCCGGCGCCGCCGGACGGTCGCGCAGCGTGGGCGAGACGTCCGACACGATGGCCCGCGTCGTCCGCATCACCGTGCGCGGGCGGAACGGCACCTTCGGGGCCGCTCCCGAAGGGGGCTTGGAGCCGGGAGCCCGCGATCCGGTGGCGCTGGCGGCGGGCCCGCGGGCGTTCGGACGAGGTCCCCGTCGCGCGTGGTTTTTCGGGCCCCGCCCCGGTCCTGTTTTCCCGCGCATCAAGGCGCGAGGATAATCCACGCGCGATGAACTTCTTCAAAGATTCCCCCACGCGCGTGATCGGGCACCGGGGCTCGCCACGCAAGGCCCTGGAAAACTCCTTCGACAGCTTCGATACGGCCGAAGCGGACGGCGCCGACGGCTTCGAGCTCGACGTGCGCCTCACGGCCGACGGAGAGCCCGTGGTCTTCCACGACGCCGACCTGCCGTTCGGCCGTCGTGTCGTTCCGCTCGGGAGCCTCGTCATGCCGGAGCTCGAAGAGCTCACGTTCGTGAAGGGGGAGTTCCAGGGGCGCATCCCCACGCTGCGCGATCTCTTCCTGCGCTTCGGCACGAGCACGAGCTATCTCGTGGAGCTCAAGACGGGGCCCACGCCCAAGGCGGGTCTGCTGGAGTTCCGGGTCGCCGCGCTCCTCACGCAGTTCCACCTCTTCTCCCGCAGCGCCGTGCTGTCGTTTTCGGCGGATCACCTGCGGCGCCTCCACGAGATCGTCCCGGAGGCCGAGACCTGCCTGAACTTCGATGCCACGAGCTTCCGTCCCGCCGGCCGGTTCTGGCCCGATCTCCCGAAGGGGTGCACCGCCATCGGCCCGCATGTCTCCCTGGCCTCGGACGCTCTCTTCCTCGAGGCGCGGGACGCGGGACTCTCGGTGCACGTCTGGACGGTGAACGATCCGGTCGAGGCCGCTCGGCTCGCGCGACTGGGCGCCGCCAGCGTGATCAGCGACGTGCCGCACGAGGTGGGACCCGCGATTCGCGAGGTGACGGGGCAGCTCGCGCCGCTCGCCGTGGAGCCCCGTTGATTTCGTCGGCGTCGGAGAAAAGTTTGGTCGGGGCGATCCGGATCGAACGGACGACCTGTTGCTCCCAAAGCAACTGCGCTACCACTGCGCTACGCCCCGAGCCGTGTATTTTCACGCGCCATCGCGCGGTCCCGCATTCTCCGCGTCAAGCCTCCGCCATGCAACCGTCCGGGGCCGCCCGAACGAGCGGAATTTCATGAGCGCCAAGAAGCCGGTCGCGGTCTTCCTGCATGGCCTGGGCGGTTCGAGCGCCGACTGGGAAGAGGCCGCGAAGAAGCTGGGCAAGGGTTTCGACGTACGGCGCCTGGATCTCCCGGGCAGCGCGGCCGGGCCGTTTCCGAAGGACGGCTACGACCCCGCCGCGCTCGCGCTCTGGGTGAAGAGCACGCTCGAGAAGGAGAAGCTGAAGAGCTTCTTCCTGATCGGCCATTCCACCGGCGCCCGCGTGGCCGGCGAGCTGGCGGCCCTTTCCCCTGAGCGTGTCGATGCGCTCGTCCTCGTCTCGCCGCTCGGAGCCATCTCGTATGGCCTGGCCGCGAAGCTGAAATGGAAGGCGATGTCGCGGCGCTCGATCCTGGAGAGCGTGGCCGAAGCCACGATGAGAAAAGCCTCCGGGTACGGCTTCTCGGTCGCGGGGGCCGGCAAGGAGGGCTTCGTGAAGCGCGCCATGGCCGCGCGGACCGGTCCCTCCGCGAAGAGCCTTTCCCTCGCGGTGGAAAAGCTCGTGGACGGCGTCCTCTCCGCCCCGCCGCTCGCAGAGCGGCTCCGCGGCACCACGATGCCGCTGCTGATTCTCGCCGGGCCCGACGACCCGCTCGCCCCGATCGACGATTCGCGGGCGCTGCTCAGGACGCGCCCCGACGCCGAGTTCGACCTGATCGTCGGCACGGGGCACTACCCGATGCTCGAAGCTCCCGCCCAGGTCGCCTCCTGCATCAAGGAATTCCTGGCGAGGAGCTGAGCGTGCATCATGCGGACCTCATGACGACCTGCCTGCGACCCGACGGCCGCTCCGATCTCGAGCTCCGGCCCGTTTCCGTGGAGCTCGACACCGTGCCGCACGCCGAGGCCTCCTGCCTCTACGCGCAGGGGCGCACGCGCGTGCACATCACGGCGACGGTGGAGGAGAAGATCCCGCCCTTCCTGCGCGACACCGGCGAGGGCTGGATCACGGCCGAGTACGGCATGCTGCCGCGTGCCACCAACGAGCGCTCGCCGCGCGAGGCGGCCCGCGGGAAGCAGTCGGGGCGCACGCTCGAGATCCAGCGCCTCATCGGACGCGCGCTGCGCGGCGTGGTGGATCGCCGCCGCATGCCCGACCTCACGATCACACTCGACTGCGACGTCCTCGTGGCCGATGCGGGAACGCGCTGCGCCTCCGTGACCGGAGCCTGCATCGCGCTGACGCTCGCGCTCGCACGGCTCGAGAAGAGCCGCAAGCTGCGCGGGAATCCGCTGCGCGAGGCGGTGGCGGGAATCTCGGTGGGCCTGCGTGCGGCCTCGAGCGATCCGCTCGAGACCGAAGCGAACCGGCGCGTGCTGCTGGACCTCGACTACATGGAAGACTCGACCGCCGCCGTCGATCTGAACCTGGTGGGCACGTCGCGCGGACGCTTCGTGGAGATCCAGGGCACCGCCGAGCGGGAGCCGTTCGGGGACGAGGCGCTGGCTCGCATGCTGGCCACGGGGCGCACGGGGCTGGCGGGGCTCTTCGCCGCGCAGCGCGCCGCGCTCACCGGGCGCATCCCGGACGAGTGGCTCGAGTCCATTCTCTAGCGGTGCCCGCCGCAAATTCGTGGTCTTTCGCGCAGGCGCTTGCGAGGCGCAATCAAGGCGGGTCGCCGAATGCGGGAGTGGGTTCCGAGGTCACTCGGGCCTCGTTCGCCGCGGACGCCTCGCCGCTGGACCCGCGGCGCTCCCGACGAAAGACCGCGAATTCAGGGCGGGCACCACTCGCGATTCGCCCGGGACGCATCCGTCTGACCGCGTGCCGTACCGTCTCGACGGTGCGCCGAAAACGCTTCTAGGGCAGGTCGACCAGCTCGAGCGCAGCAGCCTCTCGGCCGAGAAATCGGCCGGCGACGCGCCGCAGCCTCTCGGACGAATCCGTCACCAGGAGATGCGTCTCGCCCGAGACACCGTCTCCCTCCCGCCGGGCGTCCTGGGAGAGGAGCCGGTCGAGCGCCTCGGCCGTCGACTCGGCGGAGTCGACGAGGAGCGTGCCTTCCGGCAGCGCGTCCTGGATCACCGTCCGGAGCAGCGGATAGTGCGTGCAACCCAGCACCACCACGCGCGCCCCCGACGCGCCGACCGGCGCGAGGTAGTGCGCGGCCGCCGCGCGGGCCACGTCGTTCTCGACCCACCCCTCCTCGGCCAGCGGCACGAAGAGCGGGCACGCGGAATTCACGACGGGACGTCCCGGATCGTGGCGGCGGATCGCCAGCCCGTAGGCGTCGGACGCGATGGTGGCCTCGGTGGCCAAAACTGCGATCGGGGCGAGCGGACGAGCGCCGCTTTTTCCGTGTCCGTCGCCATTTCCGTCACCTTCGCCAGCTTGGCCTTCTTGGTCACCTCGGCTTTCGAGCGCGCGGACGCGCAGCACGGCCGCGAGCGCTCCCGGCTCGACCACGCCGACCACGGGAACCGGGGAGATCGCGGCGACCGCGTCGAGCGCGAGCGCGGTGGCGGTGTTGCACGCGATCACGAGCGCCTTCACGTCGCGTTCCAGCAGCAGCGTGACGGCGCGGATCGAGTAGCGCCTCACCGTCTCGCGCGACTTCGTGCCGTAGGGGAGGCGGGCCGTGTCGCCGAGATAGAGCAAGTTCTCTTTCGGCAGCCGCCGCGCCACCGCATCCAGCACCGTCAACCCGCCGACGCCGGAGTCGAAGAGGCCGATCGAGCGCGCGTCGCTCACGCGGAATCCGCGGCGCGGGAGCGCGGCGCCCGGGTGCTCCGCGGGGACGGGGAGGGGACCGGGGCGCGAGGGACCTTCGGAGCGGGACTACCCGTCGGAACCGTGGCTGGCGTGGCCGTTGTCGCCGCGGCGGCGGGGGATGGAGGTGTGGGAGCCGGCGTGGGAGCCGGCGTGGGCGCCACGGGCACGATCGGTTCCTCCTGCACCGTGCGGGCGGCGTCGGGGTGCAGCGGATGCGTGAGGTCGAGGTGACCCGCGAGCGTGTCGGCCGGCTCACCCGAGACGACGAGCACGACGCGGTTGAGATCGGGGATGTTCTTCACGATGGAAAGAACGAGCGCCTGCGCGGCGCTCTCCTCCTCGTGAGAGCCGGTCTCCCAGCGCGGCGAGACCGCGGGTGCCGGCGCGCCCGGTCCCGGCGGCGGCGCCGCGGGAGAAAGATCCACGACGGCGAGGCCGTCCTTCAGACGAAAGGCTCCGCGCACCGACCAGCCGGCGGGAAAGGGGGAGAGGAGCTGAGGGCTGCGCGGCCCTTCGATCACGGCGGCGGCGATCGAGCGGAGGAAGCCCGCCTCGTCCATCGAGGAGGGCAGATCGCGCAGCTCGGGATGGAAGCGCTCGTCTGTGGGCGACTCGAAAAAGAGGACGACCCGGCGCGCCGGGATCGGCGTGGGAGGAATTGCGGCCGTGGGGCGCGCGGTCGGCGCCGTGCCGCGCCGCGAGCCCGGTGAAATCGTGCGAAGGCTCCGCCCCGCTAGCAGCGCGAGCAGAAGAAGGACGAGGAGCGTGAGGAGCGCGAGCGCGAAGCGGCGAGGCATTCAGATCCCGTGTGCGCTCTAGCGCCGGGTACCGTCTCCCGGACGGGGCGCGGGCGCAACGGCGTCCACGCGCTTGAAGAACGCCTCCAGGCTGCCAGCCACGGTCTCGGCGGTCTGTCGGCGGAAGTCCTCGGAGGCGAGCTTCTTCTCCTCCTCGGGGTTCGTCACGAAGGCGACCTCCACCAGGACCGCCGGGGCGTTCACCCCGATGAGCACCTTGAAGGGGGCCTGCTTCACGCCGCGCGAGGTGATGCCCAGGAGCCGGTTGAAGTCTGCCTGGATGAGCTCGGCCAGACGCTCGGACGCGGCCAGGTGCTGATTCTGCGCGAGGTCCCAGAGGATGAGGTCCAGGTCGCGCAGCGCCGCGTTCGCCGCGGCCGAGGAGGCCGGCGGAGAGGCGGTGACGCGGTTCTCGTTCTCTGCCAGCGCGGCAGCGCTGCGGTCGGAAGCGTCGAGGGAAAGATAGTAGACCTCGGTGCCGTGCGCCGCCGGGGTGCGCGAAGCGTTGCAGTGGATCGAGAGGAAGACGTCCGCGTGCGCCGCGTTGGCCGTGGCCGCGCGATCGTCCAGTCCGACGGAAGCGTCCGAGTCGCGGGTGGTGACGACGTGATAGCCGCGGCGCGTCAGCGTGTCGCGGATCGTCCGCACGAGCGCGAGCGTGGCCTCCTTCTCGAGGAGCCCTCCCGGTCCCGCGGCCCCGTTCTCGGTTCCGCCATGCCCCGGGTCGAGCACGACGGTCTTGGCGGTGCGCCCGGGAGCCAGGGCGCCCACGGCGGGCGGCGCCCCGGCGGACGGTGCCGCTGCGGGCTCGCCCGGAGCGGGGGTCGGCGCGGCCACGCGGGCCTGCACGATGTCGACGACGAGGCGCGGCGGGGAGCCCAGGGGATAGACGTTCGAGGAGAGCCCCTTCTCCTTCAATACGATCGCGATCTCGGCGGCGTGGATCTGGATGCGGTCCACGCGCACGTTGTCGAACTTCTTCTCCATGGCGCCCGAGACGAGGTGCACGTTGGGAAAACGCAGCAGGATCTGATCGCCGCTCTTCTCCACCGCATAGGACGGCGGCTGCGAGAAGCGCAGGACCACCTTGCTCGTCTGCTCCACGTCCACCACCGTGGCCTCCACCGTGACCTCGGCCGTCTCGGTCTTGCGGGCCCCCAGCACGCGCCCCGTCTTGTCCCACGTGAAGGTGAGCCCGAGCAGCGGCCCCACGACGCGCTGGAAGAATTCCGGATCGGCGTAAGCGGTGGCGCCGTCCCCCCTCACCTGGGTGCTGAGGCTGATGATCTTCGTGTCGACGACCACGAGCGGGGCCTCGATGCCGAAGACGGCCGAGTGCTGTTTGAGCTTCAGCTCGTAGGAGCGGGTCTGCACGTCATAGGCGACCGAGCCGCCGAGCGCGCTCACGCACTCGTTCAGGGCGATGAACGTCTTTCCATCGGCGTCCTGCGCCCGCACGATGAAAGACGTGGCGTCCGGGGGAACGAACGTGACGTCCGTGCCGACAGCCCGCAGCACGAGCGAGGAGACCGCCAGCACGGCAGCGAGGACGGCCACGACCAGGGAGGAACGTTTCACGCGCTCCGATTATCAGGGTTTTCCCGCGCCGCCGCCGGAACGCGCCGGAAGAAGAACCGAGGCGCTCTCAAAACAGCTTGGCGTGGAAGGCCACGCCGAGCCCCGGTACGAGCGGCCCGCGAAGGGCGGCCAGGTGAGCGCACCAACGATCGAATCGTCGCATGAAATCAGCCGGGCTGGATCCGCGCGAAGAGACCGTCCGTGATCCACTCGCGCATCCAGGTACCGACGGCATCGGACGCGATCGAACGTCGCGAACGCGTCAGCGTCTCGAGCGCGCCGACGAGCGTCTCGCCCGCAACCAGCTCCTGAAGGAGCGCAAAGGCCGCGGGAACGAGCGCTCGCCGGCGCACGCCGTAGTCCCGCCGGAATACGAGGACATGCTCGCGCTTCCTTCGCGAAGCGACGGGAGCCTCTCCCGCCCGCAACGCGGAAAAAAGAGCGTGCGCGTTGGTCTCGAGGGAGACGAGCCGCAACGCCGCGATCGGCTGGAAGCGGGCGCGGGACCAGGCCTGCGGCGGGATCGCCGCGATCTCCTCGGAAGAGACGCAGGCCGTCTCGTCGGCGTCGAACACCTCGGTCATCGCGAGCTCGAGGCGAGCCAGATCGGCCCGGACCTGGCGCCCCCGGGCGGCACCGTGCGTCGCGAGGAATTCCGGGAAGCGGTCTCCGAGGCGGTTCAGCGTGTAGCTCCGCGAGGGGTGGACCCTGTTGTAGGCGGCGACGAGCTCCTCGAAGGCCTCGCGGCCGACCAGCGAAAGGAGCATCGGATAGTCCGAGGCGAGCGCGTCGACCATCCGCGGAAGATGCATCTCCTGATAGATCGCGAGGCGCTCGAGCGGCGTGAGCGCGCCCGTCGTCTTCACGAGGAGGCCGAGCCGGCCGGCGTCGAAGTGCACGCCAGCCTCGGCCGACTCGACTCCCGCTTCCGCGCCGTCCGGATGCGTCACCACGCTCTGCATCCAGCCCTGCATGCGCGCGAGCCCGGGGCTCGCGACTTCTGATCGCGCGAGCGTCTGGCTCGGGACGCCCTCCTCGTGCTCAGACATGGACGAGATCTCCCACGGTCGCGCGCACGGTCGCGTCGCGCGCCTTCTGCGCCTCGCCGTTCACGACCTGAAGCTCCGGGATCGCCTCGTCCCACTCGATGAGCGTCGCCTGAGGTCCGGTGCACCGGATCGCATGCTCGTACAGGCTCCAGACCTCGTCCTTCACGAAGGTCGAGTGCGTGTCGAGAAGGTGCGTCCCCTTGTCGGTGTGCCCCGCCAGGTGGTACTGCACGACGCGGTCGCGCGGGATCGCGTCGATGTAGGCGCGCGCGTCGAAGGCGTGGTTCACGCTCGACACGTAGACGTTGTTCACGTCGAGCTGGAGCCCGCAGTCGGCCTCCTGCGTGAGTCGCGCGAGGAACTCGGGCTCCGGAATCGTCGAGGCCTCGAACTCGAGGTACGTCGACGGGTTCTCGATCATCAAGGGCTGCTCGAGGATGTCGCTGACGATCCGGATCCGGGCCGCCGTATGGCGAAGCGTCTCCTCGTTCAGCGGCAGCGGGAGGAGATCGTGCGTGTTCCGGCCCGAGACTCCGGTCCAGCAGAGATGGTCGGAGAGCCACTTCGCGTTCGTCCGCTTCGCCAGGGCCTTCAGCTTGGCGAGATAGCTCCGATCGAGCGGATCGACGCTCCCGATCGAGAGCGAGACTCCGTGCATGACGATGGGATAGCGCTCGGCCACCTGATCGAGCACGTAGGCGGGACGTCCTCCGGTGTCCAGGAAGTTCTCCGAGAGGATCTCGAAGAAATCCACCGCGGGGCTCCCCGCGAGGATCTCGCCGAAATGCGTCGTGCGGAGTCCGATCCCGAAGCCGAGATGCGGAAGATTCCAGTGATTCGTCATCGGCGTCCTCGCAGTGCTGACAGGAACAACGCCTCGGGAGATCGCGATTCGATCTCCCGAGGCATGAAGAGAATGTTACGCGTCGCCCTTCGGCGGAATGGCGCAGCCGCCCTTGCCCTTGCAGGAGTTCTTGGTGGCGCAGCCGTGGTCTCCGGACTTGCAGCCCCCCATCCCCTTGCAGGAGTTGTGGCCTTTGCACTCGTGCTTGGCAGCGGCGGAGGCGCAGCCCCCCTTGCCCTTGCAGGAGTTCTTGCCGGCGCAGGCGTTCTCGGCGGTCGTGCAGCCGCCCTTCCCCTTGCACGCGTTGTGGCCTTTACAGACGTGCTTGTCCGTCTTGTCCGCCACATCGGAAGTCTTGGCCTTGTCGGCCTTCTTGGTCTCGGCGGCCGAGAGGGGACCGGCGAGGATGGCGGAGCCGGCGACGAGGCCCGCGACGGCGGCGCCGAGATACTTGTTGAGCTTCTGAGTCTTCATTTCAATCTCCTGTCGTTCGTTTCGGATTCGTTTCAGGTCGGTCGAGCAGACCCCTCACAGGGCCGGGGGATCGCGGCAAATCGAAGAGTGCTTTTCGGTGTTCCAGCCGAGGCCTCGATGAATAGATGCCGGAAGCCGGCTTTCTATTTCCTCCTCAGACGAGGTCTCCGATCGCGGCGACGGACTGGATCACCTGGGCCACGCTCCAGGCCTGTGCGAAGCACCCCGCAGCGCGGTGCGGTGCATCTCCGTCGAAGATCTCCGGCAGCTGGCCCAGCCCCTGTCCGAGCGCGAAGTCGACGAGCGGGCGGAGAGACTCGGCGGCGCGCC
>JBDSFL010000710.1:0-7429 GCA_039919545.1 Thermoanaerobaculia bacterium
CGGGGGAGCGGGGTCGTGCCCCTTCAGGTTCTTCGTGAGGACAGCGCCGTACGCCAGGACGATGCCGGTGCAGACCGCGATGGCCGCGGCCATGCCCGCCATGAACAGGACGATTCGCTTGACGTTCAAGTCGGAGTCGGTCTCGCCGGTCCAATTTCCTTCAGGAGACTTCTTATCCACGGAGGGCCTCCGCCAGGAACGGGTCCTGGACCGGCAGCAGCGTGCGCCGCTGCAGCTGACCCACGAAGTACCACACCCAGATTCCGCCGATGCCGATCGGCGTGGCCAGGTCGAGCCAGTGGAGCGACATGTGAGCGGGGTTGAACGCCGGGGCGGCCTGCCAGAAGAGATCGACCCAGCGCATCACGAGAAGCAGCAGCGCCACGGCAGCGAGCTTGCGGGCGTCTTTCTTCAGGCTGGCCGAGAGGAGCAGCACGAAAGGCAGGACGAAGTGGAAGAGGACGATGACGAGCGAGAGAGCCTTCCAGTCGCCCATCCGCGACTGGTACCAGGTGATCTCCTCCGGCAGGTTACCCGACCAGATGATCAGGAACTGCGAGATGGAGAAGTAGGCCCACAGCATGGTGAAGGCGAGCAGGAGCTTGCCGTAGTCATGCAAATGGCGGGGCTTGTACACACCCTCCATGGGCGCGCGGCTGCCGAGGTAAAGGACCACGATGATCGTGAACGCGAGGGCCGCCAGCGCCTGCGAGCCCACGAAGTAGACACCGTAGATCGAGGAGTACCACTTCTCGTTCAGCGACATCAGCCAGTCGATGGCGGCGAAGCTCGCCGTGAGGCCGTACAGCACGATGGAGGGGCCGCTCACGATCTGCAGCTTCCGCGAGAGGCTGGGGTCGCCCGTCTCGTCCTGCTTCCAGGAGAGGCGCGTGAGGAGGGTGGCCATGAGGGTCCAGAGGGCGAAGTAGAAAACGGTGCGCGCGATGAAGAACGGCGCGTTCAGATACGGAGACTGGTGCTGCAGCAGCTCGCTCTTGGCGACGATTTCCGGATTGGCCCAGTTGTACAGATCGCGCAAGCCGAGGAAGACGGGCAGGAAGAGCACGAGCAGGAGAGGAAACGTGCGCGCGCCCGCTTCGAGGATGCGCCGGATCATCACGCCCCAAGCGCCCCGCGTCATGTGCTGGAGGGCCGTGAGCGCCAGGCAGCCACAGGCGACGCCCGTCCAGAGCACCACGCCGACGAGATAGGAGCGGAAGAACTGGGTGGGGGAGAGGACGGCGCCCACCGCGCAGGCCACGAGCCCGACGACGCCGACCACGAGGGCCCGGCGCCGGACTCCGATCAGAGACTCCGGGGGGAGATACGGACCGCTCGCGCTCATCGTCCCTTCTTCTCGAGCTCGGCCCGGTCCGCGGCCGGAAGCTCGGCCACGGGCGCGTGCGAGGCGAGCTGCAGCGCGCGGATGTAGGCCGCGATCGCCCAGCGGTCCTCGACCGGTACCTGGCTGGCATAGCTGGACATCTGTCCAAAACCCTGCGTCATCACGTCGAAGAAATAGCCGATCGGCTGCCCGCGCAGGCGCTCGATGTGAAACGAGCCGGGCCGCTTGAAGCCGCGGCGCACGATCATCCCGTTCCCGTCTCCGAGGCGGCTGTGGCACGGAGAGCAATAGATGTCGAAGCGTTCCTGCCCGCGCGCGATGACCCGCGGCGTGACCGGGAGCGGCACGACGGTGAGGAGCTTGCCATCCGCGCCGATGCCCGTCAGCAGCTCGCGGTCACCGTCGAGGTGCCCGCGCGCCACGGTACCTGGCACGGGGAGCCGCGCGGATTGCCCGTCCGCGTAGAAATTGCTGGGGGCCAGCGGTTTCACGCGCGGCTGGTTGTACATGTCCTGCCGGCACGCGGTGGAGGAGAGCAAGGCTGCGAGCAGCGTCGAGACGGCCAGCGTTCTCGCGGCCAGCATTCTCGCGGACAGCGTTCCCGAGGCGAACGTTCGCTGAAGAATTCTCACGCTCATTCTTCCAGCTCGTTCACTTCGGTGGGATCGAGACTCTTCAGGAAATCGGTGGTCGCGGCCTTGTCGAAGCGCGGGTCTTGCCAGTCGATGGCGAGGAAGAAGCGGTCGCGCGTGACGAGCGAGAAGCGAGGAATGGCGAACACCGGGTGGTACGGCATGGGGAGACCGTTGAGCGCCAGCATGCCGAGCACTGCGAAGATGCCCGCCACGAGGATCGTGCACTCGAATGTGGGGGGAATGAACGCGGGCCACGAGTTGAAGGGACGGCCGCCGATGTTGAGCGGGTAGTCGATGACGGAGGTCCAGTAGCAGAGGGCGAAACCGCCGCTCCCGCCGAGGATGCCGCCGATGAGCACGAGCAGCGGCACCCTGGAATGGTGATGCCCCAGCTCCTCCCAGACCTCTTCGATCGGGTAGGGCGTGTACGCATCCACGGAGCGATAGCCCGCGGCGCGCGTCTTCCTCACGGCCTCGATGAGAGCGTGCGCGTTCGGAAACTCCGCGAGCATTCCCACCAGGCGGATGCCGCGCGAGCTTTTCGGTGCGGCCTTCACGGCTGGGCCTCACGAGGGGGCGCGGACCCGCCCGGCGAATCAGGAGGCGCCTCGGGAACGATCGTCCGCATCTCGAAGATCGAGATCATCGGGAGGAAGCGGATGAAGAGGAACATGAGAGAGAAGAAGAGCCCGATCGTGCCGATGAAGGTGAACTTGTCCCAGATCGTCGACTTGTAGATGCCCCACGACCCGGGGAGGAAATCTTGCGCGAGGCTGCCGACGATGATGATGAAGCGCTCGAGCCACATCCCCACGTTCACCACGATCGAGATGATGAAGAGCGCCGCCACCGAGTTGCGGATGCGCCTCATCCAGAGCAGCTGCGGCACGAGCACGTTGCACACGATGAGCGCGTAGTACTCCCAGCGGTAGGGACCCATGATGCGGTTGATGGCGACGGCCCACTCGTACCGGTTGCCGCTGTACCAGCTCGTGAAGAGCTCGATGGCATACCCGTAGGCCACGATGAGCCCGGTCGTGAGCATCACCTTGGCCATGTTCTGCAGATGCCGCATCGTGATGAGGCCTTCCATCTTGAAGAGCCAGCGGAGCGGGATGCAAAGCGTCATCACCATCGCGAAGCCCGAGTAGACGGCCCCGGCCACGAAGTACGGCGGGAAGATCGTGGTGTGCCAGCCGGGGATCACGCCGACGGCGAAGTCGAAGCTGACGACCGTGTGCACCGACACCACGAGCGGCGTCGCGAGGCCTGCCAGCATCAGGCTGGCGGATTCGTAGTTGTGCCAGTGGCGGGCCGAGCCCCGCCAGCCCATGGCGAGCAGCCCGTAGACGTGCTGCGCGATCGGGTTGGTCGACCGGTCTCTCAGCGTCGCGAGGTCGGGGATGAGCCCCACGTACCAGAACAGAGCCGAGATCGTGGCGTACGTCGAGACCGCGAAGACGTCCCACACCAGCGGGCTCCGGAAATTGGGCCAGATGCCCATGGTGTTCGGGTAGGGGAAGAGGAAGTAGAAGACCTGCGGACGCCCGAGGTGGAGCAGCGGGTACATGCCCGCGCACGCCACCGCGAAGAGCGTCATCGCTTCCGCGAAACGGTTGATCGAGTTGCGCCAGGTCTGGCGCAGCAGGAGCAGGATGGCCGAGATCAGCGTGCCGGCGTGGCCGATGCCGATCCACCAGACGAAGTTGACGATGTCCCAGCCCCAGCCGACCGGGATGTTGATGCCCCAGATCCCGACGCCGCGCACGAAGAGATTCCCGACGGCGAAGAGGAAGAGCATCAGCAGGGCGAACGCCACGGCGAAGCCCGCGAACCACCAGCGTGGCGTCTTGGCCAGGACGACCGAGCTGATCTGGTCGGTGACGGTGGCGGTCGTGATACCCGGTCCGACGAGCGGCGGACGGGAGCTCTCGTCGTCGCGCAGCGAATCGGGGCTCATGAGGCGCTCCCCGTCGGGGCCATGCGCGCCGCGGGCGCATGCTCGGGTGCCGGGTGGCGCGGACCGCCCGATTTGCGCTCGTGTCCCGGCTTCTCGGGGCCGGGCGCTTCCAGCGCCGGATTCGGATTCCGCAGGCGGGCGAGATAGGTGGTGCGCGGGCGAGTGTTGATTTCTTCCAGGACGCCGTAGTCGAGCGGGTCCGCCTTCCGGCGCGTCACGAGGGAAGCCTTGTCGTTGATGTCGCCGAAGACGATCGCGCGGGAGGGGCAGGCCTGCTGGCAAGCCGTCTTCAGCTCGCCATCCTTTATCCTTCGGCCGCCCCGCTCGGCGTCGATGCGCGCGTGGTCGATGCGCTGCACGCAGTACGTGCACTTCTCCATCACGCCCCGGTTGCGCACGGTGACGTCGGGGTTCTGCATCAGCTTCGTCACGGGAGTCGTGGTGTCGCTGTACTGGAAGAAGTTGAAGCGCCGGACCTTGTACGGGCAATTATTCGAGCAGTAGCGCGTCCCGACGCAGCGGTTGTACGTCATGACGTTGAGCCCCTCGTCGCTGTGGCTCGTGGCCGCGACCGGGCAGACGACCTCGCAAGGCGCGTTCTCGCAGTGGACGCACATCATCGGTTGATGGTGAATGCGCGGATTGTCGAGCTCGCCCTCGAAGTAGCGGTCGATGCGGATCCAGTGCATCTCGCGTCCCGCGGCCACCTGGGCCTTGCCGACCACGGGGATGTTGTTCTCGGCCTGGCAGGCGACCACGCACGCGTTGCACGCGGTGCAGCTGCTGAGATCGATCGACATGCCCCAGGCGTACCCGCTGTACGGAAAATCCGGATACAACGTGAGGTCGTGCGGCGGCACCTCGCGCTCCTTGCGAATGAACTCGGGATCGTGCTGGAACTCGGCCACCGTGCCGACGCGGACGGGATGACGGTCTTCCATCGACCAGTGAAGCTGCGTGGAGACGAGCGCGAGGGTACGGGTGGTCTTCAGCAGCGTGGCCGCCGGCGCGGCCGACAACGACGCCACGTTCCGGAGCGGGTAGACGTTGAATCCCTTCCCGGTGCCCACCTTGCCGGCGCGCGTGCGCCCGTAGCCGAAGTGCAGCGTGGCGGCGCGGTCGGCATGGCCGGGCACGATGAAGACGGGGCCTTCGACGGTGCACCCGCCGGACGTGACGCGGACCACCTGGTCGTTCTGCAAGCCGAGCCGCTGGGCCAGTGCCGGAGCGACCAGAACGGCGTTGTCCCACACGAGCTTGCTGACTGGCTTGGGAAGCTCCTGGAGCCAGGCATTGCCGGCAAATCGCCCGTCGCCGATGGTCGGGTCGGGCTGGAGGTTCAGCTCGATGCTTTCCGCGCCTGGTGCCGGCGCCTGTGCCGCTTCAGCAAACGCCGCAGCGACAGCGCCGCTCTGGACGGTCAGGCTCTTTGGAGCGAGTGTGCTGTCGGGTACGAACCCATCGTGCAAGAGCCGACGAAATTTCGCGTCGAAGCCAGCCGCGCCAAGGCGGCCTCGCCAGGATTCCCGGATGATGTCGGCCCCCTTCGCGGTGGGCTGTCCGAGCAGCGCGGCCAGCAGCTCGTGCGAGGACTTGCCTTGATAGAGAGGCTCGATCAATGGCTGCACGATGCTGATGGTGCCGTCATAGGCACGAGTGTCGCTCCACGCCTCGAGCGCGTGGGCCTCGGGAACGTGCCAGTCGCAGTACTCGGCGGTCTCGTCCGCGTAGAGTCCGAAATGGACGCGGAACGGAACCCTCTGGAACGCGTTCGCGATGCTCAGGTCGCACGGTGCGGTGAAGACCGGGTTGGCGTCGAGGACGACGAGCGCTTCCACCTCGCCTTTGGCCATGGCTTGCACGAGCTCGCGCAGCGAGGCGGCCTGATCCACCGGATCGGCCTCGACGGCCTCCGTGGTGAGGAGCGACTGCCCGCCGTTGCCGAGCGCCTGGTTGATCGCGTGTACCAGCACCTGCGCGGCGGGGGAGAGCGTGGGCCCCGCCACGACGAGAGCACGCGCGCCGCTGTTTTTCAAGTCAGCCGCGGCGGCCGTGAGCATCGTACGAACGGGCGCGTCCAGCACCGGCGCGGTGGTTCCGCTCCCGACACCGAGCTCGGCCGCCAGGAACTGGACCGCCGCGGTGAGAGCGGAAGGGCTCGCCGGCAGCCGATGGTCGGCGACCGAGCCCGTGCCGCTGGGCATGCACTCGAGCACGTAGAGGCGATTCGCGACGGACGAGGCGCCGGGCCGGCGGCGCTCGGCGAAATCGCGGGCGTAGCGAACGCTGCCGGGGCCGGCGTTGAGGAAGTCGGCATCGAGGGCGAGGACCACATCGGCCTTGGCCAGGTCGTACCGCACGGCGGCGCTGGAACCGAACGCGCGCTGCGCCCCGCTGCGTGCGTTGTGCCCGCTGGGCCCCCACTGGTGCCAGCGCGCCTTCGGAAACTTCCTCGTGAATTCCTGCAGCTGACTGAAGAGCGTGGGCGAGACCACCGTTTCCGTGAGGATGCGCAAGCCGGCGCCCTGTGAAACGGCCTGTCGGGTGAGGACGCCCTGCAGCTCCTCGGAGAACGAGTCCCAGCTCCTGATGTCGCCCAGCTTGGTCGTCACCTGCGAGCGCTCGGGATCGTAGAGGGTGAGCAAGGCGGCCTGCGTGAAGGCGTCCGTCGCGCCGAGGCTGGCAGGATGGTCGGGATTCCCCTCGATCTTCGTCGGCCGCCCCATGTGGCTCGTCACGAGCACGCCCATCGCCGTACCGTTCGTGGTGATGGCCGTGGCGTAGGAAAGCGGATTCCCGGGGACGATCTCCTCCGGCTGCCGCACGTACGGCACGATGCTCTCGCGCGGTTGACGTGTGCACGCGGTGAGCCCGCCGAGGGCCAGCGAGGCCGCGGAGAGCTCGAGGAAGCGGCGGCGGTCGAAGCCCTCCGGAAGCTCGGCGGCCTGACGTGGAAATTCGCGGTGCAGGAATTCCTGGAAGCCGGGCGTCTCGGCCACTTCCTCGATCCCCTGCCAGAACGCGCTGCCCTGCGCGCCGGTCAGCTTCGCGCGCACCGCGCCGAGATCGAGCGGGGGGACGCCGGGGAGAGCCGGTCCGCTCGCGGCGGACGGGGCGCTCGACCGAGGAGCCGTCTCTTCGTCGTTGCTCATCTGTTCCATCCGCTCACGGTCCATCCGCTCGAGGTCCGTCCGCTCACCGGTGGCACTTCTCACAGGTCGTCAGGTTGTAGGGGGGACGGATTCGGTACTCCTTGACCAGCTGCGGCCCGAGGGTTTCCTGGTCTTCGGCCTGCCACTTCATGTTGAACACCTGGTCCTTCGGCCGTACGAAGCGCGCGGGATTCCGATGGCACTCCAGGCACCATTCCATCTGCAGCGACGAGACCTGCCTCGTGAGCTGCATCTGGTCCATGCGCCCATGGCACGAGGCGCAGCCGATGCCCTTGGCGACGTGAATGCTGTGATTGAAGAAAACGAAGTCGGGTAG
>JBDSFL010000081.1:0-9229 GCA_039919545.1 Thermoanaerobaculia bacterium
GACTCGTGAAGGGGGCGTCGCGCCGCCTTGCAGCTCACCCCACGGCGCTCGGAACGCGGCCCACGCCGTTTGACACCAGCCTCCTAGGCCGTCGACGCCGATCCCCGGGCACGAGGCTCTCGGCATCGCAGAGTGCGAGCGGACGAAGAGAGGGAACGTTGGAGGGGGACTGATACAGCAGCGTCGAGTCGCTGCGCGACGTCGACAGAAGACTGTCGAACCGTGCCCGGTTTCGATTCACGGTTCGATTCACCTGGGCACGAAAGCGCGCGATTTCGGTGGCGAAGAGGACAGCTTCTTTTTCCAAAGTCAATCCGCGGGGAAGTGAGCGCATGGGCGAGGTGGCCCAATTCGCGCCTGCGCCTCGTTCGAAGTCAGCGCGGGGGCGGGACCGCGAGATAGCGCTCGCGGATCATGCGCGTCGTCTCGATGGCGAAGACTCCCTCGCGCGTGTGGCGCAGGTGGAGCATGTAGGTCGAGGTGGCGAGCACCTCGAGGGCGAGCACGACGAGCGTCACTCGTGCGGCGAGCGATCCCATTCGCCGCAGGTGGCGGACGAGCAGGAGGATCGAGAGGACGACGAAGGGGAGGAAGTAGAACTGCCAGTACGGGTGCACCTTGGACCAGCGGGGCGCGGCGGCGACGTACGCGAGAGCGGTTCCACCCGTGAGCGCGAGCGTCGCGCGGAAGACGCGCGAGCGGTTGGAGCCTGGATCGGACTCGCCGTCCGCCTCGAGGTAGCGCGCGCTCCAGCTTCCCCAGCCGAATCGGGACGCGAGGAGCGCTGCGAGCGCGGTGAGCGAGGCGATCAGCCCCGTGTGCGTGAAGTAGCGGCGGAAGAAATCGAGGAGCCCCGAGACGAGATCCCCGAAGGTGAAGTCGGGGGGCGGGCTCGCGTTGCGGGCGAGCACTTCCTTCAGGTGCCCCAGATCGCCGTGGTTGGCGTACCAGAGATGCGCGACGTCGAATGCGAGGATGCCGATGCCGCAGGCCGCGAGCGCGAGGACGCGCCCCCCGTCTCGTCTCTCCTTGACCCAGCGAATCAGCTCGAAGAGGCCGATGGCGGCGCCGAAGAAGAAGGGGCCGTAGTCGAGAAGCCCCGCCAACATCACGCCCGCGCCGAGCAGGAGCAGCGCGCGACGCCCCGCCCCGAGTCGGAGCTTTGCCCAGGCCAAAAGCTGCACGAGAACGAGGCAGAGCCCGAGCGGCTCGTAGTTGGGCATCCGTCCGAAGTACGCTCCCATCGGCAGCGTGGCCAGCAGGAAGCCGCCGAGAAGCGAGAGACCTTCCGGCAGGAAGAGCGAGGAGAGAGCGACGAGCAGGAAGACGCTCGCCGTGTGAAAGAGGATCGGCACCGAACGGACGACCCAGGTCTCCTCGACTCCGGTCACCTTCAACGCGCCCGCCAGGACGAGGGCGAGGCCGGGAGGATGATGGCCGTAGGCCTCCTTGGTTCCGGTCCGCGGCTCGTAGAAGAAGTCGTGGCCGCGCGTCTCGGCGAGCCCGAGCCGGAGATGGCTGAGCGCGATGGAGGAGAAGAAGGCGCCGTTGTCCTCGTGCAGGAGGCGCCAGTCCTTCGTGATCCCGATCGAGAGCACCGCGAGCGCGTAGGCCGCCAGGAGGAAGCGAGCCGCGATCCGGGACCGCAACGAAGGCATCATCAGGCGAACGGGAATAGCTGGAAGAGCCGCGTCAGGCGCGCTGGCTCGGCTTCAAGCTCTTCACGAGCGCGTCGAGCTCGCCGCTCGAGCGCTCGATGGTCTTCTTCGGGCCGACCAGCTTGAAGAAGACAGGCCCTTGCGGCCCCTGCGCGATCGCTCCGTACAGCGCCCAGCCGCGCTTGTCGACGGTCTGTCCTGTGCCCGGCATCCCCGAGGCATAAGTCCCGGAGGCCGACACGAGCGTCACCGCGATCGTTCCGATCTTCAGCACTTTCGGTCTAGCCGCCGGAGGCGCGCCCTTGTCTGATTCGAACTGACCCATCCAGCGCTCCACGTTGGACTCGACGCTTCCCCCCTGCCCCTGGCCGAAGAAGAAGACGGCCATCTCACCCGGCTCAGCGTCGCCCGCCGCCGCCGGAATCTTGTACGTCACCTTGCGCATCTGCGAGGCGCTCGGCACCGTCATCCAGCCCTTCGGCACGCTCCAGGAGAGGCCGCCGGCGCCCGAGGCCGACTCGGCCGCTGGCTGTGACGGCGCATGGGAGGGGACGAGCTGGAGAAGGACGAAGGGGAGAAGAGCGAGTGCGTTCATCGCCTTTGATGATAGCGGAGGGCTCCGGACGACGGCGCTCTCGACGCGCAGATCGCGAGCGACGATGAGAGGAACGTGCGAGAGGGCACTCACACCGGCCCCTGCGGCACGCCTAACTTGCATTCACAAGCGCGGCGCCGCCCAGCGGCAGCGTGTTCAGCTGTTCCCCAGACCTCCCCGTGCCGGTGCTTTTCGAGCCCTTCCAAGAGACTGCCGACAGCTCGGCGGCAGGGACGATTTCGTCCGGCGACGTTGGGAGGAGATGCGCCGCGAGACCTCGAGGCTGCGATGTCAGCGCAGCAGCTCCGTACAGAAGCGCGGCCCGGACGCTCCCCCTGTCTCGACCAGGCCGCGCTGATCGCCGGTCGAAATCGTTCCTCCCGCCGAGCGGATCGAAGCGCTCGTTGCTCCCGGCCAGAGTGAGCGTGCTCCTCGCTTCAACACATCAATGCACGGGCGAAGAGCCCGCCAGAGGGTGCGCTCCGTCCGGCGACCTAGGACGAAGCTGCTGCGCGAGGACGGTGAGGCAATACCAACAACTCAGCAGCTTCGTCCGAGAGGCGCGGCTGACACTCGCCCCTGCTGATACCAGGCCGCGCCGCTCGCCAGGACGGAGCGCACCCTCTGGCGTGGCGGCTCCAGCAAGAAGAGGGGGCTCTTCACCAGCGTCGAGCTCAACGCCCGCTGCGAATCGGCGCCCCTAGGAAAGCCCGGAGCCGGTTCTCTCTCTCAGAATTTCCAGCGCCTTGGAACCCACGTCGCGGCGGTAGTGCCGGCCCTCGTACTTGATCTTCTCGGCGGCCTGCCGAGCCTTGTTGAGCGCCTCGGAGAGGTTCCGGTCCCGGGCGCAGACGTTCAGCACCCGTCCGCCGTTCGTCACCCAGCGCCCGTCGTTCATCTTGGCCGTGCCCGAGTGGAAGAGGAAGACGCCTTCTTCCGCCGCCGCCTCGTCCATGCCCTCGATCGTCTTCCCCTTTTCGAACTGACCGGGATATCCCTCGGCCGTGAGCACGAGACAGGACGAGGCTTCCTTCTTCCACACGGGCTTGGCGTCGGGGGCGAACTGCCCGCGCGCCGAGCCGAGGAGATACGGCAGGAGGTCGTCCTCCATCCGGATCATCACGGCCTGCGTCTCGGGGTCGCCGAAGCGGACGTTGTATTCGAGGACGAACGGGTGCATGCCGTTCTCGAGCATCAGGCCGACGTAGAGGAGGCCGCGGAACGGACGCCCTTCCTCGCTCATCCCCTTCAACGTGGGATGCACGATGTCTGTCAGCACCTCGCGCGAGCTGCCGGCATCCAGGAACACCGAAGGGCTATGCGCGCCCATGCCGCCCGTGTTGGGGCCGCGATCTCCCTCGAAGACCTTCTTGTAGTCTTTCGTGGTGGCGAGCGGAATCGCCCGCTCGCCGTCGCAGAGCACCATGAACGTGACCTCGTCGCCCACGAGGAAACGTTCGATCAGCACGCGGTCGCCCGCGCTGCCGAAGACGCGATCGTCGAAGAAGAGCTTCAGCGCGCGGTCCGCCTCGTCGCGGTCCTGCACGATGGTCACGCCCTTGCCGCCCGCCAGCCCGTCCGTCTTGAAGACGCACGGGAAGCCGAACGCGATCACGGCGGCCTCGGCCTCGGCGCGCGTGGTGCAGATCTCGGCGGCGGCGCTCGGGATGCCGTACTTCTTCATGAAGGACTTCGAGAAAACTTTCGAGCCCTC
The DNA here is from genome assembly GCA_039919545.1 of Thermoanaerobaculia bacterium. GTDB lineage: Bacteria > Acidobacteriota > Thermoanaerobaculia > UBA5066 > UBA5066 > JBDSFL01. The sequence continues at coordinate 3,968 of JBDSFL010000081.1, forward strand.
CAGTTCGGCCGCGAGCTTGTTCGGGCCGAACGCGAGCAGCTGCCGCTTGTTCAGCTCGTCCACGAGCCCGAGCGTGAGCGGCAGCTCCGGCCCCACCACGGTGAGGTCGACCTTCATCTTCTCGGCGAAGTCGGCCAGCTCCACGATGTCCGCCGCGTTGATGGGGAGGCAGGTGGCCACGTCGGCCATCCCGGGATTTCCAGGAGCGCAGAAGATCTCCTTGACATCGGGCGACTGGGAGAGCTTCCAGGCCAGCGCATGCTCGCGCCCCCCGGATCCGACGATCAAGATCCTCATTCCGGGAGAGCATACCAATCGCCGGGGTTTCCGTCTTGACGCCTCTCGGGAAGCGGCCTAAATTCACACCGGATCTTTGAACCGCGATTCATCAAGAGCGGCGGAGGGACGGGCCCTGCGATGCCGCGGCAACCGGCTCTGGAAATTATTCCGGAGCGTCAGGTGCCAATTCCCGCTTCCAATCATGGAAGGAAGATGAAGTCGAGGTCGAAACGGCGCTGAATCTTCCACGCCCCTTCGTCCTCGAAGAGGCGTTTTTTTTATGAAGAGAGACATCCGTGATCGACTCAAGACAGACGTTCTCCTCGCCGACGGCGGAATGGGAACGCTGCTCGTCTCGCGTGGCGCCGCGTCCGACGGCCCCCGCTCGCCGGTCTGCCTGTCGTCTCCCGAGCTCGTGCGCGAGATCCACGACGACTACGTTTCCGCGGGCGCCCAGCTCCTCACGACGAACACGTGGGACGCCAACCGCGCCAAGCTGACGAAGTTCGACTGGGCCGACAGCCTGGAGAAGATCAATCGCGAGGCCGTGCGCCTGGCCCGCTCGGCCGCGTCGGGCGAGTACGTCTACGTGGCCGGGCAGGTGGGCCCGCTGGGCCAGCTGGTGAAGCCCTACGGCCCGCTCACGAAGGCGCAGGTGCGCGAGCTCTTCACCGAGCAGATCCGCATTCTCCTGGAAGAGGAGGTCGACCTCCTCGTCCTCGAGACGTTCTCCTCCACGCTCGAGATCGTCGAGGCGATCCGTGCCGCGCGCGAGCTCTCGCCGGAGATCCCGATCCTGGCCTCGATGACGTTCCTGGCCGACGGCAAGACGGCCTTCGGCGCCGAAGCCGCCGAGGCCTTCGAGACGCTGGCGGAGGCCGGAGCCGACATTCTCGGGATGAACTGCACCATCGGCCCGCAGGAATCGCTCGAGATCTTCCATCGCATCGTGGCGAGGGTCTCGCTACCGCTCTCCGTGATGCCCAACGCGGGCTATCCCTGGGTCGTCAGCGGCCGCACGGTCTATCCCGCCGCGCCCGACTACTTCCGCGAGCTCTCGCGCGACTTCGTGAAGTCGGGCGTGGCTCTTCTCGGAGGCTGCTGCGGCACAGGCCCCGAGCACGTGGCGGCGATGGCCCGCGAGGTGGTGGGGAAGGCGCGGCGCTCCGTGCTCGAGGCGCCGGCCGTCTTCGTCAGCGTGGCGGAAGCGCCGGTCGCAAGCGGCAGTCCGCGCCGCGAGCTGGAGACCTCGGCCTTGAAGCGCAAGCTGGCCGATCCCACGTGCTTCCTCGTCAGCGCGGAGGTCGAGCCGCCGAAAGGAACCGACACCACCGCCGCGGTGGACGGCGCGAAGATCCTGAAGGCCGCGGGCGTGGACGCCATCAACATCACCGACAACCCGATGGCGCGCCTGCGCATGTCGTCCATCGCGGTGGCCCACCTCGTCAAGCGCGAGACCGGCGCCGAGACGATCTTCCATTTCTCCCCGCGCGACCGGAACGTGCTCGGCATCCAGTCCGATCTCCTGGGCGCGGCGGGCCTGGGCATCAAGGCGCTCCTCGTGGTGGGGGGCGACCCGCTGAAGATCGGCGACTACCCGCAGGCCAAGCCCGTGGGCGAGGTCGACACGCTCGGGCTCCTGCGGATGGTGAAGGGGCTCAACGCGGGGATCGACCTGGCCGGCGGCGCCATCGGCTCGAGCACGCCGTTCGCCATCGCGTGCGCCGCGAATCCCGCGGCCAAGGATCTCGACGTGGAGATCTCCAAGCTCTGCGCCAAGGTCGAGGCTGGCGCCACGTTCGCGCAGACGCAGCCCGTCTACGACGTGGCCGCGCTCGACCGCTTCTACGCGCGCCCCGAGTCCAGGCTGATCCCGATCCTCATCGGGCTCATTCCGCCCAAGAGCCTCAAGCAGGCGCTCTACTTCGCGAACGAGGTGCCCGGCATGGTCGTGCCGGAGGAGATCCTCACGCGCATGCGCAAGGCGGCGGAGAAGGGGCCCGAGTTCGAATCGGAGGAGGGGCTCGCGATCGGCCTCGAGCTGGCGCAGGCCATCTTCGAGCGCGCCCGCGGACTGCACCTCATGCCGATGGCGCGCTACGGCATCGTGTCCACGATCCTGTCGAGGCTGCCGCGCGGGGGGGCCGCCAACGGTCCGGCCTCGCCTGCCGCGCCCGCTGCGCCAGCAGCCCCCGCAGCCACGACCGCGCCCTGAGACATGAGACCAGGAAGGCAGCCATGACGAACCCGACGAACGACAGCCCGACGAACGACAGCCCCAAACACGCCACCACCACGCACCCCGATCTCGAACGCCTGCTGGCCGAACGCATCCTGGTCATCGACGGGGCGATGGGGACGATGATCCAGGCGCACAAGCTGGACGAGGCGGGCTACCGCGGGACGCGTTTCGTGGAGCACCCGTCCGATCTCAAGGGAAACAACGACCTCCTCTGCCTCACGCAGCCCGCGATCATCGAAGCGATCCACCGGCAATACCTCGATGCCGGCGCGGACATCGTGGAGACGAACACGTTCAACGCGCAGGCGATCTCGCTCGCCGACTACGGGATGGTCCCGCTCGCCCGCGAGATGAACCTCGCCGCCGCCGGCTGCGCACGCCGCGCGGCCGACGCCTTTCAAAAAGAAAACCCGGGCCGCCGGGTCTTCGTCGCCGGGGCGCTGGGGCCCACGAACCGCACGCTCTCGCTGGCCATCGACGTGAACAATCCCGGCTTCCGCACGAACACCTACGACGAGTTCGTGGCCGCGTACGAGACACAGATCCTCGCCCTCATCGACGGCGGCGTCGACCTCCTCCTCTTCGAGACGGCCTTCGATACCGCCGTCCTGAAGGCCGCGCTCTTCGCGCGCGAGAAGGTGGCCGAGGAGACCGGCCGGCGCATTCCCGCCATGGTCTCGGTGACGATCACCGACCGGAGCGGCCGCACGCTCTCCGGCCAGCTCATCGAGGCATTCTGGAACTCCGTCTCGCATGCGGACCTCGTGTCGGTGGGAATCAACTGTGCCCTGGGCGCCAAGGAGATGCGCCCCTACGTCGAGGAGCTTTCCGGCATCGCGCCGGTCTACCTCAGCGCGTATCCGAACGCGGGTCTGCCCAACGCGTTCGGGGGCTTCGACGAGACGCCGGAGATCATGTCCAAGGACCTGGCCGGTTTCGCCGAGGCCGGGTGGCTGAACATCGTGGGGGGCTGCTGCGGCACGACGCCGGAGCACATCCGCGCCATCGCGGAAGCCGTGCGGCCGTTCGCTCCGCGCACGAAGCCCGTGCCCGCGCATCTCACGCGCCTGTCGGGCCTCGAGCCGCTCACCATCCGCACGGGGGCCGAGCCGGGTGACTCGTCCAACTTCATCGTGGTGGGCGAGCGCACGAACGTCACCGGCTCGCCGAAGTTCGCCAAGCTGATTCTCGGCGGCGAGTACGAGCAGGCGCTCACCGTGGCCCGCCAGCAGGTCGAAGGGGGCGCGAACATCCTCGACATCAACATGGACGAGGGGATGCTCGACTCCAGGGCCGCGATGGTGTCGTTCCTGAATCTCGTCGCCGCCGAGCCCGACATCTCGCGCGTGCCGATCATGATCGACAGCTCCAAGTGGGAGGTGCTCGAGGCGGGGCTGAAGTGCATCCAGGGGAAGGCCGTCGTCAATTCCATCAGCCTCAAGGAAGGGGAGGAGAGCTTCAAGCGACAGGCGCGGCTGGTGCGGCGCTACGGCGCGGCCGTGATCGTCATGGCGTTCGACGAGCAGGGGCAGGCGGACACCATCGAGCGCAAGGTCTCGATCTGCAAGCGGGCGTACGCGATCCTCACCGAAGACATCGGCTTCCCCGCCGAGGACATCATCTTCGACCCGAACATCCTCACGGTCGCCACCGGCATCGAGGAGCACAACGCCTACGCGGTGAACTTCATCGAGGCCACGCGGCGAATCAAGGCCGAGCTTCCGGGTGTGAAGGTGAGCGGCGGGCTCAGCAACATCTCGTTCTCGTTCCGCGGCAACAACCCGGTGCGCGAGGCGATGCACGCGGCTTTTCTGTACCACGCCATCCGCGCCGGGCTCGACATGGCCATCGTGAACGCGGGGCAGCTCGAGGTGTACGAGGAGATCCCGAAGGATCTCCTGGCCCTCGTCGAGGACGTGCTCTTGAACCGCCGTCCCGACGCCACCGAGCGGCTCGTCTCCTTCGCCGAGTCCGTGAAGAAGAAGGACAAGGCGGAGGTGCAGGAAGACGCGTGGCGAAGCGGCGATGTGCAGGAGCGCCTCACGCACGCGCTGGTGAAGGGCATCGTCGACTTCATCGAGCTGGACGTCGAGGAAGCCAGGCAGGGCGTGCCGAACGCGCTCTCGGTCATCGAGGGGCCGCTGATGAACGGGATGAACGTCGTCGGCGATCTCTTCGGCGCCGGCAAGATGTTCCTGCCGCAGGTCGTCAAGAGCGCGCGTGTGATGAAGAAGGCCGTCGCTTACCTGCTGCCGTTCCTCGAAGCCGAGAAGATCGCCTCCGGGAGCACGAAGAAGCAGGGGCGCGTGCTGCTGGCGACCGTGAAGGGGGACGTCCACGACATCGGCAAGAACATCGTCGGCGTCGTGCTGGGCTGTAACGGCTACGACGTCGTCGACCTCGGCGTCATGGTCTCGAGCGAGCGGATCCTCGAGACGGCGCGCGAGAACGGAGCCGACATCATCGGCCTCTCGGGGCTCATCACGCCCTCGCTGGACGAGATGGTCCACGTGGCCCGCGAGATGGAGCGGCTGCGGTTCACCGTTCCGCTCCTCATCGGCGGGGCGACGACCAGCGCGATCCACACGGCCGTGAAGATCGCCGGCGGGTACAGCGGCCCGGTGGTGCACGTGCTGGATGCCTCGCGCGCGGTGGGCGTCGTCTCGAGCCTCGTTTCGAACGAGCTGAAGCCGGCGATTCTCGCCAGGAACAAGAAATTGCAGGACGAGCTGCGCGCCGAG
>JBDSFL010000104.1:0-4133 GCA_039919545.1 Thermoanaerobaculia bacterium
GTGATCAAGCGCGTCCCCTTTTGGGGACGCAATACTCGGAAAGGAGGCGGTCAATCTAGAAAACGAACGAACTCTGAAGCCCGGAAGTAGACCCGGGCCCCGAAACGGGGCCCGGAAGACCTGGCCGATTCCGGAGGCGCCTGACGATTGCTACCCGGCGGGCGCACCAGAACCAAGGTCTGGGCAAGTGTCGCTGCCATCTCCTTCCATCGTCAAGCGATTGCTTCTATCGAAATCGAAAGGAGAGCGGCGATGGAACCCATCGACAACTTCCTGGAGGCGAGCGAGGAGCATCTCCGGCAGAAACTCCCGACACAAAACGGGGCAGTCCGCGCCGGAGAAATCACCCTCGAAGCCTTCATGGCCTGGGCGGAATCCTTCCTCGGCGCCTACCCCGCGTCTCTCAACGACCGAGAGCTCGCGAAACGCGCCCTGACCCAGGTGTTCCTCGTGATCAACTCCGCCGAACGGCACCACATCGAGGCCGGGGCCCAACCCGGCGACGGGCTCCTCGCGACCAAGGGCCTCGACTTGGTCCAGAGGCTCTCGACCGTCGCGGGCCACCCCCCGTTCCCAACCGCGTACACCTACTGGTTGTGGAACGCCACGAACCCTCTGACCTTCACGGGGACGGAGGGCGAGCGGTACTTCAACTACAGCGTGGCCGCGACGAACAAGGGCCAGGGCGCCTCGAACGAAGCGATCCGCAGCATCTGCTCGGGCGACCTCCCGACGGGGACGACGCAGGCGAACGACGCGATCGCCTTCGCGGCCTCGCAGTACACGAAGCTGCGCGCGACGTACGAGGAGTTCCTCAAGCACATGTCGGTCGACAACTTCCTCGCGGGCTGGCGCCAGTACCTCCTTCACTGGCACGTTAACGGCCTGAAACACGGCCCGATCAACGCGGTGAACATCTCGTCGGCCATCTCGGCGGACTTCCTGCTCGGTACCGTCGAGTCGTTCTACGAGACGATCGTGATCGAAAGGTTTCCGTACCTCCTCGACGACGACAGAGCGGAGGTCGTCGTCGACATGCAGATGGACTCGCTCACGACCTGCCTCCTCAGGGCCCTGAACATCCCCGTCGAGCGCGTTCAGGCGTCTGATATGGCCACCCTCGCTGGCGACTTCGCCGCCGCGACGACGTCCATCAAGCGGACCGGCTTCGCGTACGCCGCGCTCGTAGAAGCCGTCGCAAGTCTCAGCGCGAAGCACTACGGCCTCATCCACACGTACCTCGTCCAGGGGCAGAAGGGCTACTCGCCGGAGTACCTGCAGAGCCTCCCGGTCCCTGCCGGCAGTGGCGTGAGTCACACCGGCCACGGCGTCACAAAGCGGATCCACGACATGCGGCAGCGGCACCCGGTCATCGCCCCGCTCGTGGCCGCGATCCGTCTCTACGAGCGTTCCTATGCAGCGGCTTAAGTCGAGAATCCAAGGCGTCGGGTGGCGAGCGGCGATCGCGGTGGTCCTCTTCTACCTCGTCCGGGACACCGTGCTCTACGTGCTCCCGTTCGTCATCTACTACTTCGCCACCCGCTAGCCGACGAAACGAAAACCTGGGCGATCGCGGTCTCCGCGATCGCCCCCTTTTTGAGAGGACCCGATGAAGACTATTGATGTCGGAACGATCTGTCAGCTCCGGCGCTACCCCGTCAAGTCGATGGGGGGCGAGCCGTTGCCCGAGGCGCGACTCGGGTGGCACGGCGTACGCGGGGACCGCCGGGCAGCCCTACTCCGGTTGGACGACGAGAGCGGCCTCCCGTTCCTATCAGCCCGACAGCTCCCGGAACTCTTGACCTACCGCGCGACTATTCCGGGGACGGAGGAGACGCCGATCCTCGTCGTGACGCCGGCTGGCGACTCTCTAAGGTTCGAGGATCCCGTGCTCGTCTCGGAGCTCTCGTCGCTCGCCGGGACCCCCGTTCGCGCGATCCACCTGTGGCGGGGGTGCTTCGATTCGATGCCGATCTCGATCGTGACGACGGCGTCCCTGCAAGCCCTTGAGGGCGACCTCGGGACGTCGCTCGAAGTCGATCGCTTCCGCCCGAACATCGTCGTCGAGCTCGCCAGTGCGAGCGAGGCGTACGCGGAAGACCGGTGGCTAGGCCGCCGACTCACCTTCGGGGGCGGCGACGCTGCGCAGGCACGCTGCAACCGGAAGACCACCCGCTGCCGAGTCGTGAATCACGACACGAAGACAGCCTCGGCTAACAACGCGATCCACTCCTTCCTGGCAACGCGTCGGAAGAACCTGTTCGGCGTCTACGCGTCACCGGAACATCCCGGCGTCCTCCGCGTCGGCGACACCGTTCGCCTCATCAGCGACTAGCCAGGAGCGCCGCACACAAGACTCAACGGAGCGGCACTTCTTCATCCCCTCGGGCGCAGTGCGGTCGAGCGCGGCATTATTCCAAGGAGTGCCGTTCTCGGTCGCACTGCCATCTACTACCGTCGGTTTTCAGAGACGCAGAGCGCAGTGAACGAGTCCCGAGACGCGGCAGGCCGGTCACCCGGCCTGCTCCGGCGGTGGGCCGACGGAGCCCACCGCGCTCGTGAACGAGGCCGTGGCCGCGCTCATGCAGTGGCAGGGGCACGCCTTCACGGACCGGCAGCACTTCCTCCGCGCCGCGTGCCTCGCCATGCGCCGCATCCTCACCGAGTACGCCCGGACGCGCGCGCGGGCCGTCCAAACGGAGGTCTCGCTCTCCCTGGACGTGGACGTGCCGGGGCAGAGCGAGGCCTCGATCATTTCTGCGGTCGCGCTCAGCGCCGCACTCGACCGGTTCCGGCTCAGTCGCGGTTCACGGCTCTCCGTCCGCATGAGCGAGCGATCGCGTGAGTCGTGACGGGCGCGCGTTCACGCAGTACGAGGTGGCAGCAGCGGAGCCCACCGGTGAGGTCAGCTCGCCTCAGCCGGCCTCATCGACCCGCGCCACTTCCGATCGCTCCTCGATGCTGGCCTGCGTCGCGCTCAAGGCGGCAGCGGCGTCGCACGGCGCGGTCGGCTGCGCAGGGGACGTGATCAAGGTCGCCGAGCTGTACGAGGGGTGGATTGAGCAGCGTGGTCCTGGGTGACTCGATCCAATTACGCACGACAACCACAGCGCTATCTACGCCAAGGCGAGACGGCCCTGCCGGTAGAATCCTCACGCTGGTGCCCCCGAGTCTTCGACCGTGGTACCCGCCCTCACTGGTGGAGGTGAAGTGCTCAGCACTTCTACCCGCGTGGGTAGCTCCTCCGCCAATCCACGTGTGGGCGAGGTCGAAGCGGGGGTGCCAGCACTGACCGTGTATCCCGCGCCTCACCCGCTCCATGGGATAATCAGGCTATGGGGCTCTCCTGCCTCCGTCTCCTCGCATTCACGCTCGAATCGCGGCTCCCGTGAGGCCTGACCGCCCCCCAACCGACCCATTGGTCGCGCTGCGGCATCCTGGGTCGTCCACTGGAGACGAGCCGACGGTCGGCCGGCCTGGCGAACGAGAGCACGAGGGTAGCGAAGGCGGGCTCCGGGTAAGTCGCCAACGGTATTACGACCTCCTGAAGGCTGGTTTGGATTCATTGCTTGAGGCCGTGCGAGATGAGATCGCGGGCCCGAACGACGGCGAGCTGGAGGTGATCGAGCGTGTCATCTCCCTGATCCGACATGGTTGTGATCGGCAGCGGACATGCACGGTGATCGCTGGTCACTCGGCGCTCGCGAGAGCCATACCTCCCGGCTACAGGAGACGCACGGGGCGGCAAGTGGCTTTGCGCATCCTCTCGCGCATGGAGGCCACTCGGCTCCCGCGCGTTTACGGACCGTGGATAATGTCCGCACCATCGAATCGTTCGATACCCGTGTCCCATAGGCCTAGCGCCGCTTCTCTGGGCAACGGCCTCTGGCTCCAGGAGTTCGAATTCGGCATGGAGATCTGTACCCTGGAGTTCCTAGCCGATCTGAGGAAAGGACACGGCCGATTTCGAACTGCCGTACGAATCGGCACCACCGTCAAGAGCCAACAACTTCTCGTCGATGACGTTCTGTGCGATGTCCATATCAGCGCCGACGCCGCAGTCTTCGACCGCCCTACCTTGGCTCCGCTACTCCTCGGAGTCGCTCAGGCGCTCTGCGTTTCCGCTTGGTGCT
>JBDSFL010000133.1:0-3764 GCA_039919545.1 Thermoanaerobaculia bacterium
GACTTCGCATGGATCCGCGTCCTGGCCGATCACGCCGCCGTGGCCATCGCGAACGCCCGAGCTTTCGAGGAGATCGAGCAGCTGCGCGCACGTCTCGAGGAAGAGAACGCCTATCTCCGCGAAGAGGTGACGGTCGCGCTGGGTGCGGGAGACCTCGTGGGCGAGAGCCCCGGCTTGCGCAACGTGATGCAGCAGATCGAGCTGGTCGCCCCCACGCAGGCTGCCGTCCTCGTCACCGGGGAGAGCGGAACCAGAAAGGAGCTCGTCGCACGCGAAATTCATGAACGAAGCGGGCGGCGGGGGCGCGCCTTGATCAAGGTGAACTGCAGCGCGATTCCAGACAGTCTCTTCGAAAGCGAATTCTTCGGGCACGTGAAAGGCGCGTTCACCGGGGCGCTGGCCGACAGACCGGGGCGCTTCGAGCTGGCAGACGGAGGAACGCTCTTCCTCGACGAGATCGGCGAGGTGCCTCTCGCGATGCAGGCCAAGCTCCTGCGCGCGCTCCAGGAGGGTGAGCTGGAACGAGTCGGCGACACGCGGACGCGCAAGGTGGACGTCCGCATCATCGCGGCGACGAATCGCCGCCTCAAGAAGGAAGTGGATGCGGGCCGGTTTCGGCAGGACCTGTTTTACCGGCTGAGTGTCTTCCCCATCGAGATCCCACCGCTGCGTGAGCGGCGTACCGACATCCCGGCTCTCGCCGTTCACTTCGCGGCGCAGAGCGCGCGCCGCATGAATCGCCCCGTGCCACGCATCTCGCAGGGAACGATGCAAAGGCTGGTCTCGCACGAATGGCCGGGGAATGTGCGCGAGCTGCAGAACGCGATCGAGAGAGCCGTCATCCTCGCGCGCGGCGGCGCCTTGCAATTCGATACCGCGGTCCCGGGCGCGCACGAGCCAGCTGGCGTCCCCGTGGATTCCGGAGCCGTACCGGCTTCCCCCGCCATGCTGACGCGGACGGAATGGAAGCTCAGGGAACGGGAGAGCATCGCTTCGGCCTTGGAGGAGAGCGGCGGCAAGATCTTCGGACACGATGGTGCCGCGGCGCTTCTCGCCATGAAGCCGACCACCCTGTCGTCCCGCATCGTCGCTCTCGGCCTGAAGCGAAAATCGAGCGCCCGGACGGCGGGGAAATGAGGAGCGGGCCCGGGCAGGCTCCTACTTGAAGTAGCCGTTCACGTCCAGGATCACGTGCGAGGCGCCGGGCGAATCGTTCTGGATCGCCAGGCTTCCGCTCCCATCGGCCGCGAGCAGCAGCAGCGCGTTGTTCGCACGCACGCGACCGCTTCGGAAGCTGATCGCGTTCGCGCCGGGCGCAGGGGAATCGCCTGGAAAAAGCCTCATGTTCCCGGATCCTTCGGGATTCACAACGGTCACGTTTGCTGAAATGGTGCGGGCCGAGGCAGGGATGCCGCACGTGCCGGCCACGGTGAAGAGACGTGGGGTTCCGCCCCCGATGAGCATGGGACCGCCCAGCGAGCCGGCTGCGCCCCGCGTGTCGATGACGCGGCAGGGAGCGAGCGGGAAGAAGCCGGAGGCCACCACGGCCGGAGCCGGCGGCGTGTCCGCATCCAGCTCGAGCTGCAGCCGATCGAGCTCCACGTCCGAGGTCATCGCGATGTCCACGCTGTTCGCGCCGGCTTGCAGGAATGACCCGTCGAGATCGATCGAGCGGTGAGCCCACTCGGAGTCGCCTGCTCCCGGCACGGTGGCATGCCCCGGCATCACGCCGACGGGGTGTCCATTGATGGTCAGCGAGGCCACTCCCGCCGGGAACACCGATCGGATGTCGTACACGAGCTGCACGCGCTTCAATCCGTAGAGGCTCTGGACGGGAATATCCACGTTCCGGTGCAGAGCCGATGCGGGATTCGGACAGTAGAACGCGGCCACGTTGCACGCCAGGAGCGACATCCAGCCGTCGAAGGCCACCGGATTCGCCTGGGGAATGCCATTGATGGCGGGTCCGAAACGCTGGGTGTCGCGCAGGTCGAACGAGAGCCAGCCCGTGTCGCGTGGGACGTTCGCGGTGCCGAGCTCCTTGGGGTGCGCGTGCGTGCGCGCGTACTTCACGGGCGCGACGGAGATGTCGCGCCAGACGAACTCCCGTACGGAGCCGAGGAAGCAAGGCGCTTGCGGATGGTGGTCGGCCTGATACGTCACCGCGAGAAAGTGAACGTACACCTCGCTCCACGGGATATTGACGGCGAACGATTCGATCAATTCAGGCATGCCGTTGCGATCCAGATCGGCCATCAGGTCGATGCGGCCGGGCCTGAACTCCACGCGCCACAGATACAGCTGCTCGATCTCCTCGGGGTGAGTCGTGAGGAGCTGGCTGATGTCCGTGACGGGGTTGTACACATCGGTCGTCACGCCGCCCAGGGAGCGCGTCACGGCGAAGCGAACAAACCAGCCCGTGTCGCACGGAATGTCGGGGTAGCCGCTCGCGATCACGTTGATCGAATCGAGCGCGGGACGATGCCCCGGGCCCGGGGTGCCGCCGCCCGGCGGCTCGGCGGCCGGACCCTCGAGCCCGTCCACCGTGCTGGGCACCGCGGTCTGCTCTCCCCCGCCGACGATCGCGGTCGGCGTGATCGCGATCTCCCACCAGTGACCCGACGTCAGGAAGCGCGACGCGTAGAAGGTGACGACACCCGGACGCGTGGGTGAGAGAAGCATGGGGTTGCGCAGGCGGGCGCTCGAGATGCCGTGGTAGTCGGTTCGCATCGCGGCAAGGCCCGGGCTCCCGTTGCCGCCCACGACGAACTTCGTGTTGTCCTCACGAGCGTCCGTCGGGTCAGCGGAGAGCGCCTTGTGAATGTCGACATGGTGGCCGCTGAAACCTGCCGAGACGGAGAGATAGCTCGTGTCCACGCGCGCATCCCACGCGTCGGGATTCCACCAGACGGTCGTCGATTCTCCGTTCCTGATCGTTGACGCGTGCCCGCCGCTCCAGGCGAACGGCTCGAAGAAGGAGTTCCCCGCAGCCTGCGCAAAAAGCCGCTGAGCGGAGCAGAGCACGGCCAGAAGGAAGAGCACCAAACGTCTTTTCATCACGCGCGAATTCTGCGCGAAGCCCAACTGTTGTCAATCGTCGAGACCTTGTACGCAACGCGACTGGACCCCGAGAGGACACCGCTATCCCGCAGTCGAGCGATTCACGCAAGCCGAGGAATCGCTTGCAGCTTCGCCGCCACCACCACCGCGCGCTGAAGCGAGCGATGGGTAGCCGGCTCCACGACGCGATCTCGCCGGTCGGAGAGAGCCATCTCGAAGTATCGAGCTGTGCGGGTGGCGGACGAGCTTGTCGTTTCGATGTCCTTCCGTCGATCGAGCCGCTTCTTGCCGCTTCCCGGCTAAGATTCAGTCCTCATGAAATTGTTCGTACTGCCTGCTGCGATTCTCGTCGCGTCCGTCGCCGGCGCTCAGGAGTTTCGAGAGATCGACTCGTACGTGCGCGACGAGATGAAGAGGCACATCGTTCCCGGCATGGCTCTCGTCATCACCGACTCGAGTCAGACTCTCTATTCGGGTGCGTGGGGACGAAGCGGTGCCGGTCAGGCGGCGATGAGCATCGACACACCCATGGTCGTCGGATCGCTCAGCAAGATGTTCACCGCAACCGCCGTTCTGCAGCTGGTGGAGCGCGGCAGCGTCGCGCTGGATGCGCCGGTTCAACGATACCTGCCCTGGTTCCGGGTCGCCGATGCCGAGGCTTCCGGAAAGATCACCATCCGGCACCTTCTCAATCAAACCAGCGG
>JBDSFL010000183.1:0-7392 GCA_039919545.1 Thermoanaerobaculia bacterium
TCCAGAATCTGGAGTCCTACCGTTGGACGACCCCCCATCTCGGGAGGGGGCGGATTATGGGGGGCGATGCGATCGGCGTCAATCACCGAGCGCCGCGAGGACCGGATCGAGCCGACTCGATCCGGTCTTCGCCTGGGCCGAAGGCCCGAAGATCAGCGCTTGGTGGAAAGAGAAAGGAAGAACGCAGCCAGATCCGCGGGATTTCCCTTCCCTTCGAAGGTCATCGAGATCTCGCCGCCCTTGGGGGCGGCGGCGACGGCTTCGGCCTTCGGAGCCGAGCGCGGACGGCCGCGGCCTCTCTTTGGTGCCGCGGCCATGGCCGGAGCCGGAGCGGGCGAGGACGTGACAGCGGAAGCAGCAGCGGGCTTGCCGGCATTCGCGCGGCGGCCTTTCTTGGCGGGACGCCGACCCTTGCGCGCCGGAGCGGCAGCGGACTTCGCTGCGACCGCGGGCTGGGCAGCCGGAGCGGCAGCCGGCCTGGCGGCGACCGCGGCCTTGGGACGACGGCCACGCTTGGCCGGACGGCCCCGGCCGGTGGACGCCGTGCGCGGGCGGAGGCGCGACACGTCCGGCGGTCCGAGGCGGATCCCGAACCTCTCGCGAATCGCGTCGATCACCTTGCGGGCCTCGACGTTCGGATCCTTGGCCAGGACGGCGCGGGCATGGGACAGGGCGCTCGGACGATCGATCCCCATCTTCTTGCGCACGTCTCGAATCACGCTCGCTCCAACCTCGCGCGGGCTGACCTTGAGCACCTTCACCGCCGCTGCCTTCACCTCACGCTCCGTACGGGAACGGTCGGAACGGAGAAGATCCTCGACGAAGCTTCTGAATCGATTGGCATCCAACGCCATAGTTAAATCCTTTCTGGACTCTCGGGTCACGCCACGAGATCGCGCAATAATGGCACAACACCGAAGTGCAAATCAATATTGGCTATAAAGAATGATCAGACGCCCAAGAGACGATCAATAACGAGGAACACTTGGGTCGATTCGGGCCGACCACGCCAGGATGCCCCCTTCCAGGTTGACTGCCTGGTCGAATCCCTGCTGTTTCAGGAACTGCACAGCATGTGCACTTCGGCTGCCGCTCCGGCAGGCGCACACGATCTCCACGCCCGAGGGAAGTTCCCCAAAACGAAGGGGAAGCTTGCCGAGAGGGATGTGGACCACCTCCATCGGGTACTTCGCAATCCCGAGTTCATGCGGCTCGCGAACGTCCAAGACGACGGGAGTCGTCCCTGCGTCGTATCTCGCCTTCAGCTCTTCTACGGTCATGTTTGTCCTTTCATCCGGTTCCCGGGGCCCCGTCGAATCCTCACCCGGGAACCCCGCCGGGGCAAGAGGAGAAGGCTTTCTCGAGCGCGCAGGACAGCCAACACCAGGGTGCGATCGACGCGGCGTGGCCCCCTTGCACGCGGACCCTTCTGCTTTCGCCACGGGCTGCTAGGATCACCCCATGCTTGAAGACTTCCGCACCGAACCGTTCTCCGATTTCACTCAGGCAGAAGTCCGCTCCGCGTTCGAGGCCGCCCTGGCCCGTGCCTCGAGGGCCGCCGGCGAAGAGGTTCCGCTGGTGATCGGCGGCCGCCGCATCCGAACGGGGAGCTTGCTGAAGAACGTCAACCCGGCGGATCGGTCCCAGGTCCTCTCGATGCATCACCTGGCCGATCGCGCGGTCGCGCAGAAGGCCATCGACGCGGCCACGCGTGCCCAGCGCGAGTGGGCGGACGTGAGCCCGCGCGAGCGCGCCAGCGTCCTCCTGCGCGCCGCCCGCCGCATGCGCGAACGCAAGCACGACTTCTCCGCCACGATGGTTTTGGAAATCGGCAAATCGTGGCCCGAGGCCGATGTCGAGACGGCCGAGGCCATCGACTTCCTGGAGTTCTACGCCCGGGAGATGCTGCGCTGGGGCGGTGAGATTCCGGTCACGCCGCTGCGGGGAGAATTTCCGCAGATGGTCTATCTGCCGCTCGGAGTCGGCGCCGTGATTCCGCCCTGGAACTTTCCCAATGCCATCCTGCTCGGGATGACCGTGGCCGCGGTCGTCACGGGAAATGCCGTGATCCTCAAGCCCGCCTCCGACACGCCGCTCATCGGCTGGCGCGTGTTCCAGCTGCTGGAAGAGGCCGGGGTTCCGGACGGGGTCCTGAATTACCTCCCGGGGCCGGGCGCCGACGTGGGTGACTTCCTCGTGGAGCACCCCGGCATCCGCTTCATCTCCTTCACCGGATCCAAGGCCGTGGGCCTGGGGATCCTGGAGAAGGCCGCCCGCATCGCGCCGGGACAGCGCTGGCTGAAGCGGACGGTCCTCGAGATGGGCGGCAAGGATTTCATCACCGTGGACGAGGACGCTGACTTCGACGATGCCGTGCAACAGGTCGTCAACTCCGCGTTCGGCTTCCAGGGGCAGAAATGCTCCGCCTGCTCACGAGCCGTCATTCACAAAAAACTCTACAAGCGTTTCGTGGATGGGGTGGTCGCCCTGACCGAAAAGCTGAAGATGGGTCCCACGACGGACCACACCAGCTTCATCGGCCCCGTGGCTTCCGAAAGGCAGTTCAAGACGGTCACCGACTACATCAAGGTGGGCAAGCGCGAATCGCGCCTGGTGGCCGGCGGCGAGTGGCAAGGCAAGACGGGCAATTTCATCCGTCCCACCGTGTTCGAGGGCGTGAAGGCCTCGCACCGCATCTTCAAGGAAGAGATTTTCGGACCCGTGCTGGGGCTCACGAGCGCCGCCGACACGGCCGAGCTCTTTTCCCTGGCCAACGACAGCGAGTACGGCCTCACGGGTTCCTATTTCGGACGCGACCGTTACAAGATCGCGCAAGCCAAGCGCGAGCTGCACTGCGGAAATCTGTACATCAACCGCAAGTGCACCGGCGCGCTCGTGGGCGTGCACCCGTTCGGCGGCTTCAACATGTCGGGCACGGACAGCAAGGCCGGCGGGCGCGACTATCTCGGCCTGTTCCTCCAGGCGCAGTCGATCTCGGAAAAGCTTTAGCCTTTCAACGCTTGTCGGGCGCGCGAGAAGGTTTCGATAGCAAGGCGGAGGAGGAAGCCGAGTGAAGGCGTAGCGGAAGCTACGTCTAGCGAAGGCGACCGAACGACAACGCCGCTAGCGGGCCCTTATCGCACGCCCGCGCAACAGGGTTCGCTGCAGCGCTCATACACCGATCCGCGCTGCTTTGCCGCAAAGCCCGCGTCATGGATCAGCTCCACCATCTCGTCGCGGGTCGTGCGGTTGTGCGAGCCCGCGGCGGCGACCACGTTCTCCTCGATCATGATCGAGCCGAGGTCGTCCGCGCCGAAGAACAGCGACAACTGGCCGATCTTCTTCCCCTGCGTCAGCCAGCTCCCTTGCACGTGCGGCACGTTGTCGAGATAGAGGCGGGCGAGCGCGAGCGTCTTCAGATATTCGGCTCCGCCGGCCGTCTCGACCGTGCCATCCAGCACGGTGTTCTCTTCCTGGAAGGTCCACGGGATGAAGGCCGTGAAGGATTGCGCGCCCCGCTCGAGCGATTCGTCCTGGAGCGAGCGCACGACGTCGAGGTGATTGAGCCTCTGCTCGAGGCTCTCATCCACGCCGAACATCATCGTGGCCGTCGTGGGCAGACCCAGACGATGCGCCTCGCGGTGCACCTCGGCCCATTTGGACGTGGGCGCCTTGGCCAGCGCCCAGATGCGCCGCCTCACGTCGTCGTCCAGGATCTCGGCGCCTCCCCCGGGGACCGACATGAGGCCGGCATCCTTCAGACGCGCGAGCACATCGGCAATCGACGTCTTCTCCTTCTTGGCGAGGAAGAAGATCTCGGGCGCCGAGAACGCATGCCGGTGAATTCCCGGAAATTCTTTCCGGAGAAAATTCAGGACATCGACGTAGAACTGGAAAGGCAGCTCGGCATGGACGCCGCCCTGCAGGAGGACTCCCGTGCCGCCCAGATCGAGGGTCTCCTGCACCTTGCGCCCGATCTCGTCGAGGGGCAGCACGTACCCCTCGTCGTGACCGGCAGGCCGGTAGAACGCACAGAAGGTGCAGCGGTAGATGCAGACATTCGTGTAGTTGATGTTGCGATCCACCTGGAAGGTGACGCGTCCGGGATCGTGGAGGCGCTTGCGCACGGCGTCCGCGGCCAGGCCGAGCTCCAGCAGATTCGCATCGGTGAACAGCACGAGCGCATCGGCTCGCGTGAGGCGCTCTCCGGATTGCACGCGGGCCAGGATCTCGCCGACGCGAACGGCGTCGCGCGGCGCAGAGGTGAGGCGGCGCTCGCCGGGAGCCGACGCGGGTGTCGAGACATTCAAGGGAGCCGCCTCGAGAGCCGACGACTCCGGCAGCCCGGACGCCACGTTCACCCTTGACGCTTCGGCACGAGCGGCACGCCCGCGTAGGGCGGCAATTCGGGCGAGGGAATCAGCCCGTGCAGCGCGGCGCGCCGGTAGAACTCGGCCAGGCCCTTCTCGTCGGTCTCCTCGAGATCGTGATGCAGGTTGCTCACGATGTACTCCTCGAGCACGGACGGAGGCAGGCCGGTGCGATGCGCGGCGGCCTCGACCACCTCGTGCGTGTGATGCTTGCCGTAGTCGCGCGCCCACAGGAACGGCTCGGGCGCCACCTCGGGCCGCACGGCCCAGACCGCGAAGACGAACGGGAGACCCGTGAGGCGATTCCATCCCTCGGCCAGATCCATCACGTGAAGGCCGGTGAGCTGCGCCTTCAGGGCAGGGTCGCCGATGAGGAGCGCCGCGTCGTGATGGCGCAGCATCTCGGAAAGATCCGGGACCGCCCAGTGGAACTCGGGGCGGCGGTTCAGCAGATCCTGGAAGAGGATCTGCACCATGGCCGCGGAAGAGCGCGACGAGGTGTCGAGCGCGACGGCGTTGATCTTCTCGAAAGGCACCTTCGAGACGAGCAGCACCGAGCGCACCTTGTTGTGCGACGCGATGCCGACACCCCGGACGATGCGGATGCCCGGAATCCGCGCTGCCTCGACCGAAGGGATCAGGCCTGCCTCCACCTCACCCCGCTTGAGACGGTCGGCGCACGCCGAAGGGAGATCCGTGACCCGCTCGACGCCTTCCACGGCGCCTCGGAGGAAACCCCAGGTGAGGGGCCAGGCATTGATGTAGTCGACCAGTGAAACCCGTATGAGCTGATTCATCCCGCCCCCACCGAATAATACGCCGAAGAGGCGAACTCCGGATTCCCGCGGAATCGTTCAGAATCGGGCTTCAATGCCCGCACCGGAATGCCTGGTCTCGATCGTGATGCCGTGCCTGAACGAGGCCGAGACGATCGCCACGTGCGTGCGCTCCGCCTGTCAGGCGCTGGTCGCATCGGGCATCTCCGGCGAGGTGCTGGTGGCCGACAACGGATCCACCGATGGCTCACAGGCGCTCGCGACGGAGGCTGGTGCGATCGTCGTGCCCGTTCCCGAGCGCGGCTACGGCGCGGCGCTCATGGGCGGCATCGCGGCGGCGCGCGGGCGCTACGTCGTGATGGGCGACGCCGACGACAGCTATGACTTCGGAGCCGTGCCCGCGTTCGTCGACGCGCTCGAGCGCGGAAACGACCTGGTGATGGGCTCGCGCTTCGCCGGCCGGATCGAGAGCGGCGCGATGCCCTTCCTCCATCGCTGGCTCGGCAATCCGGTTCTCACGGGGCTCGGACGGCTGCTCTTCCGCTCGCCGATCTCCGATTTTCATTGCGGCATCCGCGCCTTCCGCCGCGATGCGGTCGAACGAATGGGCCTGCGCACGACCGGGATGGAATTCGCGAGCGAGATGGTGGTGAAGTCCACGCTCTTCGGCCTGAAGATCGCCGAGATCCCCGTCACGCTTCGGCGGGATGGCCGCTCCCGTCCCCCGCATCTGCGCACCTGGCGCGATGGCTGGCGGCATCTGCGCTTCCTGCTGCTCTACTCGCCGCGCTGGCTCTTCCTCGTGCCCGGCTTCCTCCTCATCGGGCTCGGAACGGCGCTGATCCTCTGGCTGCTTCCGGGCCCGCAGATCGTGCGCGGCGTCCGCTTCGACGTGCACACGCTTCTCGGCGCGGCGGCGATGGTTCTCGTCGGCACGCAGGCGATCGCCTTCGGCATCTTCGCCAAGATCTTCGCGATCACGGAGGGTCTCCTCCCCTTGGACCGCCGGCTCGAGAAGGCATTCCGATTTGTGACGCTGGAAGTGGGTCTCGTTGCGGGAGCGCTCCTCGGCGCGATAGGCCTCGGGCTCGTGATGCACGTGATCGGAAAGTGGGCGCAGACGTCCTACGGCGATCTCTCCTATGGCATCACGATGCGCTGGATGATTCCGGGCGTGCTTCTGCTCGTCCTCTCCGCGCAGGCGATCCTCTCTTCTTTCTTCCTCTCGATCCTCGGGCTCAAGCGCCGCTGACCCGCGGCACGGCCTGTAAACTTCCTGCTCGAGAGGTCACATCCATTGAACGACGAGTTCCGTAGCAGAATTGCGTCGGTCATGCTCCTGCTCGCGACCGCGCTCTGGGCGCCGGCCGCGCACGCGTGGATCTACCCCGAGCACCGCGACATCAGCGACGCGGCCCTCCGGGATCTCGATGCCGAGCGCCAGACGAAGCTGCGGGACCTCTGGGCGCTCGCACGCACGGGCCACGGGCGCTTCCAGCTCGTGGCCGGACGCGAGATCGGCGTCACCTTCTTCGGCTACGTCGGCGGCGATGATCGCTTCCTCGCCCTCACACCGACGGATTCCGGTCTCGTCGCGGTCCCCATCGCGCTTCGCTCCATCGAGATCGATGCGCCGATCCTGGAATACCGACCCTTCCGGGAGTTCACGTCGCGCCAGACATTCACCTTGCAGCTCCAGCTCGGCGTGGGCGTCTCGATCCCCGAGAAAGTGCGCGTCCTGATCCCGCCGGAATACGACGTGCCGGGCCTGAGCAAGAGCTACTTCGGCTACGTGCGCCTCGGCTTCGACTTCCGCCGCTATCTCTGAAGAAAAGCAAAAGGCCTCGCGTTCGCGAGGCCTTTTGCGGGACGAGAGATGAGATTCGCTAACCGGCGGACATCGACGAGAGGAATTCGTGGTTGCTCTTGGTCTTGTCGAGCCGCTCCAGCAGCAGCTCCATCGCCTCCACCGTCGAGAGCGGGTTGAGCACCTTGCGCAGGATCCAGACGCGATTGAGCTCGACCTTCTCGAGGAGCAGCTCTTCCTTTCGCGTCCCGGAGCGAGTCAGATCGATGGCCGGGAAGACGCGGCGGTCGACGAGCTTGCGGTCGAGGTGGACCTCCATGTTGCCGGTCCCCTTGAACTCCTCGAAGATCACGTCGTCCATGCGCGATCCCGTGTCGATGAGGGCCGTCGCCATGATGGTCAGCGAGCCCCCTTCCTCGATGTTTCGTGCGGCGCCGAA
>JBDSFL010000186.1:0-3879 GCA_039919545.1 Thermoanaerobaculia bacterium
CTTCTGCGTCGCGGTCAGCGTCGTGACTGTCACGACCGTCGCGTGCGCGGGTCCCAAGCCCGCCCCGAAGGCGCCCGAGGCCGTGCCCGTGACGGTGGGCGTCACCGAGGCGCGCGACGTGCCCGTCGAGGTTCGTGTCATCGGCCATGTCGAGGCCTTCACCTCGGTGGCCGTCCGCCCGCGCGTCGGAGGGGAAGTCCTGGGGGTCAGCTTCAAGGAAGGGCAGGACGTGTCGAAGGGCGATCTGCTCTTCACGATCGATCCCCGCACGTACCAGGCCGATCTCGACGTCGCGCGCGCCAATCTCGAGAGAGACCGCGCGCGCGCCGCCTCCGCCAGGGAAGACGCCAGGCGCTACGCGACCCTCGTGCAGAAAGACTACGTCACGAAGGAGCAATACGACCAGATCCGCAGCAACGCGGAGGCCCTCGCCGCCACCGTGAAGGCGAACGAGGCCGCGGTGCAGAACGCCACGCTGCAGCTCGGCTACACCACGGTGCGCGCCCCCATCTCGGGGCGGGCGGGGAGCATCCTCGTGCACCCGGGCAACCTCGTGAAGGCCAATGACGACAGGCCGCTCGTGCTGCTGAACCAGGTGCGTCCCATCCTGGCCACCTTCTCGGTGCCGGAGGCGAACCTGCCGGAGATCCAGCGGCGCGCCAAGGCCGGCACGCTCGCCGTGCTCGCCACGCCGAGCGGCGAATCGAAACCGTCCGAGGGCACGCTCAGCTTCGTGGACAACGCCATCGACACCAGCACCGGCACCGTCTCGCTGAAGGCCGCCTTCCCGAACCCGGAAGGGACGCTCTGGCCGGGACAGTTCGTCAACGTCGCGCTCACGCTCTCGGTCGACAAGGGGGCGCTCGTCATCCCCACGCAGGCCGTGCAGACGAGCCAGAAGGGTCCGTTCGTGTACGTCGTCAAGCAGGACCTCACCGTGGAGACGCGGCCCGTGGTCGTCGCGCGTTCGCTGGAGAGAGTGTCGGTCATCTCGAAGGGCCTTGCGGTCGGAGAGCGCGTCGTCACCGACGGGCAGCTGCGACTTTCGCCCGGCGCCAAGGTGGACATCCACGAAGGTGAAGCGGCGGCCAAGCTCTGAGCGGACGCGCAAGGTAAGAGGAAGGTTCCCTCATGAACATCTCCGAGATCTTCATCAAGCGCCCCGTCATGACGACGCTCGTCATGCTGGCGATCGTCATCTTCGGCGTCATGGGATACCGGCTACTGCCCGTGAGCGACCTGCCCAACGTCGACTTCCCGACCATCCAGGTGACGGCCGCGCTGCCGGGCGCGAGCCCCGAGACGATGGCCGCCTCCGTCGCCACGCCGCTCGAGCGGCAGTTCACGACGATCGCGGGCATCGACTCGATGAGCTCCACGAGCGTCCTGGGCGTCACTCAGATCACGATCCAGTTCAACCTGAGCCGCGCCCTCGACGCCGCCGCGGCCGACGTGCAGGCGGCCATCGCGGCCGCGGGCCGCCAGCTCCCGCCCGGGATGCCGAGCCCCCCGGTCTACCAGAAGGTGAACCCGGCCGATCAGCCGATCCTGTATCTCGCGCTCACGTCACCCACCCTGCCGCTCTCGACGCTCAACGAGTACGGCGAGACCACCATCGCGCAGCGCATCTCCACGATCAACGGCGTGGCGCAGGTTTCGATCTTCGGCGCGCAGAAGTACGCGGTGCGCGTGCAGCTCGACCCGAAGGCGCTGGCCACGCGCGGCGTCGGCATCGACGAGGCCGTCGCGGCCGTGCAGAGCGCGAACGTGAATCTCCCCACCGGCACTTTGCAAGGCGCGAACCAGGCGTTCACCGTGCAGGCCAACGGTCAGCTCACCGAGGCCGCCGGGTACCGCTCGCTCATCGTGGCCTATCGCAACGGCTCGCCGGTGCGCGTGTCCGATCTCGGGCGCGTGCTGGACGGCGTGGAGAACGACAAGACGGCCGCCTGGTTCATCGACACGCGCGGCATCATCCTGGCGGTCCAGAAGCAGCCGGGCACGAACACGGTCGAGGTGGCCTCCGCGATCCAGCGCCTGCTCCCCACCTTCGAGAAGCAGATCCCCGGCTCGGCGAAGATCAACGTGCTCTTCGATCGCAGCAGATCGATCCGCGAATCGGTGGCCGACGTGAAGTTCACGCTCGTCCTCACGCTCTGCCTCGTCGTGATGGTCATCTTCCTGTTCCTGCGCAACCTCTCGGCCACGGTGATCCCCAGCCTCGCGCTCCCCATCTCGATCGCGGGCACCTTCGCCCTGATGTATGCGATGGGGTACACGCTCGACAACCTCTCCCTGATGGCTCTCACGCTCTCCGTCGGTTTCGTCGTGGACGACGCGATCGTCATGCTCGAGAACATCGTGCGTCACGTGGAGAACGGCGAGCCGGTGATGGAGGCCGCGCTCAACGGCTCGCGGGAGATCGGCTTCACCATCCTCTCGATGACGATCTCGCTCACGGCCGTCTTCATCCCGCTGCTCTTCATGGGGGGCATCGTGGGACGCCTCTTCCGTGAGTTCGCGGTCACCATCGGTGTGGCGATCCTCGTGTCGGGCGTCGTGGCGCTGTCGCTCACGCCGATGCTCTGCAGCCGCTTCCTGAAGGCAGGGCACGGCGGCGCGTCGGCGGGGCGCCTCTCGCAGGCCACCGAGCGCGTGTTCGACGCATCGCTGCGGCTCTACGAGCGAATCCTGCGCTGGGTGCTGCGGCATCGCCCCGGGACCATGGTCTTCTCGACTCTCGTCCTCGCGGCCACGGTGGTCCTCTTCATCTGGATTCCCAAGGGCTTCCTGCCGACGGAAGACACGGGCCAGATCTTCGGCTTCACCGAGGCCGCGCAGGGCATCTCGTTCGAGTCGATGGTGGCGCACCAGCGGGCCATCGCCGCCGTCATCAAGGACGATCCAAACGTCGAAGCGTTCATGTCCAGCTGCGGGAACCGGGGCAACGACACCCGCGCGGGAAACGCGGGCACCGTCTTCATGCGCCTGAAGCCGCGCAAGGAGCGCAAGCTCTCGGCGGACGAGATCATCCAGGAGCTGCGCCCCAAGCTCGCCAAGGTTCCCGGGATGCGCGTGTTCCTGCAGAATCTGCCCCCCATCCGCATCGGCGGCAGCCTCACCAAGAGCCAGTACCAGTACACGCTCCAGTCGGCCGATACCAAGGAGCTGTACGAGGTGGCTCCAAAGCTCGAGCAGGAGATCCGCGGGCTCGCCGGTTTCCAGGACGTGACCTCGGATCTGCAGCTGAAGAACCCGCAGGTGAATGTTTCGATCGACCGCGATCGCGCGGCGGCGCTCGGTGTGACGCCGGCGGCCATCGAGAACGCGCTCTACAGCGCCTACGGTGCACGGCAGATCTCCTCCATCTACGCGCCCACCAACCAGTACCAGGTCATCCTCGAGCTGCTCCCCTCCGAGCAGCGCGATCCGAGCGCGCTCCCTCTGCTGTACATCCATGCCAAGAACGGCGACCTCGTTCCCATCTCGTCCGTCGCGAAGTTCACGCAGAGCCTCGGGCCCGTGGCGGTCACGCATCTCGGGCAGCTGCCGTCCGTCACCCTCTCGTTCAATCTCAAGCCCGGCGTGTCGCTGGGCGACGCCGTGGATGCCGTGAACAAGCTGGCGCGCAAAACGCTCCCGGCCACCGTCTCGACCAGCTTCCAGGGCACCGCGCAGGCGTTCCAGTCGTCGATGCAAGGGCTCGGGATGCTGCTCGTGATCGCGATCTTCGTGATCTACATGGTGCTCGGCATCCTGTACGAGAGCTTCATCCACCCCATCACGATTCTCTCCGCGCTCCCGTTCGCGGGCTTCGGCGCGCTCGTGACGCTGATGCTCTTCAACGTCGAGCTCTCGATCTACGCGTTCGTGGGAATC
>JBDSFL010000223.1:0-2554 GCA_039919545.1 Thermoanaerobaculia bacterium
GGCGCTCGGAACGCGGCCCACGCCGTTTGACACCAGCCTCCTAGGGACCCGTGAGCGGGACGACCTTGGCGCCGATGAAGGAAAAGGATTTCGAGACTCCGGCACACGTGCCTCCCGCCGTGCCCGCCGCACGCGTGTAGACGATGGTCCCGTCGATCGTGCCGTCGACGCGGTTGCGGATCGTGGCCGTCCAGCTCGAGCCCGTGCCCGTGCCGGATCCCGAGTAGGTGCCGTCGGCATTCTTGGTGAACGTGGCGTTCTGCCCGGCGCCCGAGGTGAACCCCTGGATGAAGAAGAGCTGCGCTCCGCCCGGGCACGTGTCGAGCACGATGCCGGCGGTGATGAAGTCCGGAATGCCGTTGAAGATGTCGACGCGGCCGGAGAATCCGTAGCCCCCGTCCTCGAGCTCGAACGCGAAGATGCCGTTGTTGGCGAAGACGGTCTTCACGGGCGGCGTGTAGCTGATGGAGGAGATGGCGTTGTCGATGACCGAGGTCCCGACCACCACCGGTCCGCCGCTCTTCACCGTGATCACGAGCGTGAGGTTGGTGTCGGCCGTGGCGTACCCGAAGGACGCGGCGACGCGATTCTGCTGCGTCTGCGAGAGCTTACCCAGCGTGTAGTCGCGCTGGCCCAGGATCGTGCCGTCCCCTTTCTGGAGCTTCACGTTCACGACGGACGTGCCGTTGAAGGTGTTCAGGAAGAAGAGGTTCGTGCGATAGCCGGTGGTCGCGCCGTCGGGGGCCGCCGCGACGTAGGGAATGTAGGCGACATCGCCCACGGCGACGGCCTGGTCGGTCGTCTGCGAGGGGATCGCGAAGCCGAACGTGCCGGCGGCTCCGGTCGCGCTCCGCGCGTTGGTCACGAGCGTCTGCGAGATCACCGAGACGGGCGTGGCGGGATCGGTCACGACCTTGATGCCTCCGGCGGGCGCCGAGCCGCTGAACTTCGTGCCGACGACATCCTCGATCGAGACGGTCTGGCCTGCGGGGACGGTGACCGTGACGGCCGTTGCCGCGCTGTTGTCTCCCGTGGCGCTGAAAGAGCCGTCGAGCGCGGACTGCGCCAGGAAGGTGAGGCTCACCGTGGCGGGAACGGCGTTGGGATTGACGATCCGGAGGGAGGTCACGAACTGCTCGCCCCCCGCTCCCTGAACCTTCGCCGAGGTCACGATCCACTGGGTGCTCGAGGGCGAGTCGCCCCGGAGCGCCCCGGACCACGAGATGGTCGCAACCGCCGCGGCGGCGAGGAGACAAAAACTTTTCTTCAGGTTCACGACAGAGCCCTCCTTCGATGACACCGGCCAGAGTGAAGCAAGTTCGACGCCCGTACGAGCGAAAAGTTGACGCCGACGGACCGCGTCGCGAGGAACTCGTTTCCCGGCGGCCGCGTCGAGGCTTTCCCCTTGACAGCGCCGGATCGCGGTTCCTATACTTAACAGCGTTAACCAACGTAACGGCGATCAGAGCAAACGGACGAGAGCGGAAAGAGGAAAGTCGATGGGCATCAACGAGCGGCGCGAGCGGGAGAAGGAAGCCGTGAGGACGAAGATCCTCGACGCGGCGCGGGCCCTCTTCGCGAGCGACGGATACGAGGCGGTGACCATGCGGCGCATCGCGCGGGCGGTCGAGTACTCCCCCACGGCCCTCTACCTTCACTTCAAGGACAAGGAGAGCCTGATCCGGGATCTCTGCATGACGGACTTCCAGTTCCTGGCGCGTGCGTTCCAGAAGATCGCCAAGGAGAAGGATCCGCTCGAACGGCTGAGGAAGATCGGGCGCGCCTACGTGGACTTCGCCAGCGAGCACCCGAACCACTACCGCCTGATGTTCATGACGCCCCCCCTGAACGCCGCCGAGATCAAGACGGAGGCGATGAGCGAGATCCACGGCAATCCCGAGGAGGACGCCTACGCGTTCCTGCGCGGCACCATCGCGCAGGCGATCGCCGAGGGGAGGCTCCGCCCGGAGCTGAAGGATCCCGACCTCGTGGCCCAGGCGGCCTGGTCCGGCACGCACGGCGTCGTCTCGCTCCACATCGCCAAGGGGAGCGACCCGTGGATCGAGTGGCGCAGCGTGAAAAAAACCGCCGCGCTCATCGTCGACGCGTTGATCCGCGGCATCTCGCGCGCGAGCGACGCCGACGGCGGCGGCGAGAAGCAGGAGCGGGAGAGCTGATGGTCTCCCTCGCGCGCCGCAACCTCTTTCACGACAAGCTGCGCTTTGTGATCACGGTGGCGGGCGTCGCCTTCGCCGTGATGCTGGTGTTCGTGCAGGTGGGCTTGTTCCTGGGTCTTCTCGACAACGCCTCGATCACGATCGAGAAGATGAGCGCGGATCTGTGGGTCACGTCGAAGAACACGCCGAACATCGATTTCGCGCACACGTTTCCCGAGACGTACGTCCAGCGCGTCCGCTCGGTCCCCGGCGTCGCCCGCGCCGACAACCTCATCGTCTGGTTCATGCAGATGGCGCTCCCCTCCGGCGCCCAGGAGGGGACCGAGGTCTACGCGCTCGAGGACTTCTCCGCCTGGAACATCCCGTGGAAGGTGACC
>JBDSFL010000252.1:0-12710 GCA_039919545.1 Thermoanaerobaculia bacterium
CCTCACCGATCGCACGATCCCGGTGATCGCCGACGAGTTCGTGGACCAGGCCTTCGGTACCGGCGTCGTGAAGGTGACGCCCGCGCACGACCCCAACGACTTCGAGACGGGACGCCGCCACGAGCTGGAATCGATCGAGGTCATCGGCTTCGACGGCTGCATGACCGAGGCCGCGGGCGCCGCCTTCGCGGGGCTCGACCGCTTCGACGCACGCAAGAAGGTGCTCAAGGAGCTGGATGCGCTGGGGCTGCGCCGGGGCGAGAAGAGCCACGTGATGTCGCTCGGGCGCTGTCAGCGCTGCGAAACCGTGCTCGAGCCGCTCGTGTCGCTGCAGTGGTTCGTGAAGATCAAGCCGCTGGCCGACGTCGCCATCGCCGCCGCGGATCGCGGAGACGTGCGCTTCACGCCCGACAGCTGGAAGAAGACGTACGACGAGTGGATGAAGAACATCCGCGACTGGTGCGTGTCGCGCCAGCTCTGGTGGGGGCACCCGATTCCCGCCTGGACCTGCCACGAGAATCACGTCACCGTGCCGAAGCCGGGCGAGGG
Organism: Thermoanaerobaculia bacterium; assembly: GCA_039919545.1. Lineage (GTDB taxonomy): Bacteria > Acidobacteriota > Thermoanaerobaculia > UBA5066 > UBA5066 > JBDSFL01. The sequence goes on from JBDSFL010000252.1 coordinate 550, forward strand.
CGACCCGATTCATTGCGTCACCTGCAACGCCGGCGACCTGGTGCGCGACCCCGACGTGTTCGACACCTGGTTCTCCTCCTGGCTGATGCCGCTGTCGGTGCTCGGCTGGCCGGAGAAGACGCCCGATCTCGCGCGCTTCTATCCCACCAGCGTGCTGGTGACGGGGTTCGACATCCTCTTCTTCTGGGTGGCGCGCATGGTGATGGCGGGCTGCTGGTTCGACGAGCAGGTGCCGTTCGCCGATGTCTTCCTGCACGGCCTGGTCCGCGTGGACGGGCAGAAGATGTCCAAGACGAAGGGGAACGTGATCGATCCGCTCGTGGCCTGCGACGAGTTCGGCGCGGATGCGGTGCGCTTCACGCTCGCCGTCGCCTCCGGCACGGGGCGGGACCCTTCGGTGGGGAATGCGCGCTTCGAGGGCTCGCGCGCGTTCGCCACGAAGGTGTGGAACGCGGCACGCTTCGCCATCGGGATGATGGGGGACGACCCGGCCGATGGGCCGGTGGAGTTCTCGGTGCTGGGCACGGTCGACCGCTGGATCCTGACGCGCCTCTCGGCAACGGCCGCGCGCGTGAACGAGGCGCTCGAGGCGTTCCGTTTCGACGAGGCCAGCAACGCGCTGTACGCCTTCTTCTGGACGGAGTTCTGCGACGGCTACCTGGAGATGATCAAGCCGCTGCTGCGCGACGAGAATCTCCCCGACGAGGACAAGCGAAAGACGCGCGCCGTGCTGAAGCGGGTGCTGCTCGATTCCGTGTCGCTGCTCCATCCCTTCATGCCGTTCGTCACGTGCGAGGTGCGCGAGGCGCTGAACCACGACGGGCTGACGCTGCCGAAGGCTCCGTTCCCCGTGGCGCGCCCCGACTGGAACGATCCCCTCGCGGTCGCGACCATCGAGGTGGTGCGCGCGGCGACCACGCGCATCCGGAACCTGCGCGCCGAGCGCGGGCTGCCCCAGACGCAGACGCTGCGCGCAGCACTGGAAGTGCCCGCCGGCCCCCTGGCCAATCTGCTCGCCAGGCACCACGGCCTCATCTCCGCGATGGCCAGGCTGGAGTCGCTCGAGATCGCCCCTGCGGTCGAGATCCCGGGAGCGTTTCGCGATGCCGTGGGCTCGGTCGGCCTCGTGGTCGTGCTCCCCGAGAAGACGTTGAGCGAAGCCGAGCGGGGCCGGCTGGAGAAGGATCTGCAGGCGCTCCAGCGGGAAGCCGACGCCTTGCGCTTCAAGCTGTCGAACGTGGCCTTTCTGAGCCGGGCCCCGGCGGACGTGGTCGAAAAAAATCGTAAGCTCCTCGCCGAGCTGGACGAGCGGCGCGTCAGGCTTTCGGGAAACCTCGAGTCCACGCCCGGATGATGGTCGCCGGCGTTCCGGGATCCGGTCCCTTGCACGCGATCGCTCCCTTCGGGGGGCCGCGGTTCGCGCAGATCCAGAACGTGATCGCCCTGACCTCCGCCACCTCCACGAACGAGGTCGCCCGGGTTTTCATCGATCGCGCCTTGGCCGAATCCGAGGATCTCCTCCCCACGGCGCTGGTGACGGGGAATCAAACCTCGGGACGCGGGCGTGCGGGGCGCACCTGGGTTGCCTCTCCCGGCGATCCGCTGGCGCTCTCGCTCGTGGTGCCCTGGCCAGAGGGGCCGGAGCGCATCCGCGTGCCGCTCGAATTCGGGATCGCGCTCGCGTCCGGTTTGTCGCATACCTTCGGCCTGGAAGTCCGGCTCAAGTGGCCCAACGACCTCCTGGTCGGCCGCCTCAAGCTGGGAGGAATCTTGGTCGAGGCCAAGGCGGGCGACGACGGCGAAGGGTATGCCGCGATCGGGATCGGCCTGAACCGCGCGGCGACCCGCGAGCAGCTGGACGGAGCCGGCCTCGTGGAAGCGACCTCGCTCGCCATCGAGGGCGTCTCTGCCGAGCGGCTGATCGGCGACTCCCCAATTCTCGACGTGCTCGCCATTCTCGACGCTGCGCTCGCGGCCCGCGGGGGAGACCTGTGCATCGGCTTCGCGTCCGTCTCGGCGCATCGGGAGGGCGAATCCCTGACAGTTCGCGAGGGGCTGCGGATGGTGACCGGCGAGTATCTGGGCGTCACCGCCGACGGCCTGCTGCGCCTCCGGACCGCCAGCGGCGAGGAAACCGTGGTCTCGGGCGACGTCATCTCTTTCTGACGGCCCGGGAACTTCCGTCGCGTCCCGAGCAGCCCGTGGCTGCTAGCATCCGCCGCATGCCACTGCTGGTCGCCCTCGACGTCGGCAACACGAACATGGTCCTCGGTTTCTTCGACGACCAGGCGCTGGTCGCCACCGCGCGGCTCTCGACGGTGCGTGAGCGCACGTCCGACGAGCACGTGCTGCTGTTCCGCGACCTCTTCGCCGCGCGCGGCCTCGCGCTGGCAGACGTGCGCGACGTCATCTACGCGTCCGTCGTCCCCTCGCAGGATTTCCCGATCCGGACCGCCTGCCGCGACGCCTTCGGCATCGAGCCGCTGACGGTGGCCCCGGGCGTGAGGACGGGGATGAAGATCCTCTACGACCACCCGAGCGAGGTGGGAGCCGACCGCATCGTGAACGCCGTCGCCGCCTTCGAGGAATACGGCGGCCCCTGCATCGTGGTGGACTTCGGCACGGCCACCACGTTCGACGTGATCTCGGCGCAGGGCGACTACCTCGGCGGCGTGATCTGTCCCGGCCCGCGCATCAGCGCCGACGCGCTCTTCTCGCGCGCGGCCCGGCTCTCCCGCGTCGACTTCCTGAGGCCGGATCGCGTCGTCGGCAAGACGACGACACAGAGCGTGCAGTCCGGCCTCTTCTGGGGCGTGGTGGCGCAGACCGAAGGGGTGATCGCGCGGATCCGGGTCGAGCTGGAGCAGCCCGAGATGAAGGTGGTGGCGACCGGCGGCCTGGCCCCGCTCTTCGCCGCGGCCTGCCCCGACCTCTCCCGCATCGATCCCGATCTCACGTTGAAGGGCCTCCGGATTCTCTATGAGCGAAATCGGTCCGATCGTCCCGCCTGGAGAGCCTGACCGAGCGGCGTCCGCAGCCGCCGCGACGGGATCACCCCTCGACGAGGCCGGCTACGCGACGCTCCTGGAAGAAGCCTTCATCGCCGAACGGGGAACCCCGTTCCTCCTTTCCTCCAAGGACTGGCAGCTGATCCAGGGCTGGCTGAAGGCGGGCATCCCGGCCGATTGCGCGGTGCGTGCCGTGCGCGAGACGTTCGAGAAGCGGCGAGCGCGCGGGCAGACGGGAAAAATCGGCTCGATCGGCTACTGCGCCAACGCCGTCGAGGAACGCTGGGAGATGGAACGCCGCGGGCTCGTGGGCCGGGGCGACGGAACGCGGGACGAGGCGCCGGAGTCGATCGCCGACCGGTTGAAGCGGCTGCTCGCCGCGCTCTCGGCCGCGGCGGAGAAAAAACCGGAGGGAATCGACGCGACCGCATATCGCCGCACGCTCGAGCACGCCATCGAGAAGATCGAAGCATTTCCGCCCGGCGTTTTCGAGGAGATCGAAGCCGCGCTTTCCGCTCTCGAGGGTTCCGTCACCAAGAAGCTGCAGAAGGCTCTCGATGAAGCGCCGCTCGCCGCGCTGGAACAGCGCGTGGACGAAGCCCTGGGGGAGCCGGGAGCCGTCTCGGCGGACATTCGCGAACGCACCCGACGGGCCCTGACGAAACGCGAGGTGCGGCGCCTGCTGCAGCTCCCCGTTCTCACTCTCTTCGATCTGTGACGACAGAGAGATGACCAGGAGCAGAGAGAGGCCCGATCTCGAAAACGGGGCACCGGCTCGGCCTTCGCCGGTGCCTGAATCCGCCGAGGTGCTCATCGAGCGCGTCGTCCCCGGAGGCGACGGCCTGGCGCGCCTCGAAGGGCGCGTGGTGCTGGTTCCGGGCGGCCTCCCCGGCGACACGCTGCGCGTCTCCCTCGCGGCCGCGGGACCGCGACTGCTGCGGGGGACGATGGTCGATCTCCTCTCGCCCGGTCCCGTGCGCCGTGTCGAGAGCGAGGTCTGCCCCCGGGCCGTGGACCGCTCGTGCGGCGGCTGCGACTGGCCGGCCTTGCGGCTCGAGTCGCATCGCACGCTCAAGACGTCGCTCGTCGTCGACGCGTTTCGACGGCTCGGCGGAATTCCGGAAGCGGAGCTGCCGCCGTTTGCTTGGCGCGGCTCCGCGCGGAGCTACCGGCTGAGAAACCGGCTGCACGTCGATTCCATGGGGCAGCTCGGCTTCTATGCGGCGTTCTCGAACCGCGTCTCCGACCTGCTCGCGTGCGAGCTCGTGAGCGACGCTCTGCTCGCGCGCCTGCCGGGAATTCGCACGGCATTGCGTGACGCCGGCGTGCAGGCCGGCGAGCTCGTGACTCTGGAGGGACGCGACGGCAGTGCCGTGCTCGGAGAGCTCCGCGTCGGGGGACCGCTCCTCGCGGCCGACGCGGAGAGGCTCGCCCAGCGTCTGCACGGTCCGCTCGATGGCATGCGCATCCTCGACGGCGCTGGAAGCGAGGTCGCGCGGCTCGGTCCGACAGCGCTGCAGATCGAGGCGGGAGGCGTGTCGTTCCAGGTCTCCGTGTCGTCGTTCTTCCAGGGGAACCGGCATCTGCTCGACGCGTTTCTCGAGGAGACGAGGTCTGTGATCTCGGCGGCGGCTGCCGCTCAGGGCCGCCCGTTCGACACGGCCATGGACCTCTACGCCGGCGGAGGCTTCCTGACCCGGCCTCTCCTCGAAGCGGTGAGCGAGACCCTGGCGGCCGAGATCGATCCGTCCTCGTCGGCCGACCTGGAAGCGAACCTGCGCGGCTGGAGAGAGAGCGGAGCGTCGCTGGGGCGTGCGGTCGTGGTTCGCGGGAGCGCCGAGTCAGCGCTGGATGCGCGAAAGAAACCGATCGACCTGGTGCTCGCCGATCCGCCGCGCGCGGGCCTCTCGCCGTTCGTCAGGAAACGGCTCCTCGCCCTGAGGCCGAAGAGCCTTCTCCTCGTCTCGTGCGACCCGGCCACGCTCGCGCGTGACCTCGCCTCGCTGCGGGCCGGCTATGTGATGAAGAGCGTCACGTTGCTCGATCTATTTCCGGGGACCCATCATGTCGAGACGATGATTCACCTTTCGGCGCGCTGATCCCGTGAAGCGGTCGTGGTCGATCGACGCGGGTTCGCCGTCCGTTCCGGCGGTGCTGGCTCTGATGGCCGGCATCCTGCTCGGGCTCGTGCTTCCCGTGCCGCCCGCGATCGCGCTCGGCGCCGCGCTCCTGGTGCTGCTCTTCGGCGCGGCTGTTTCCTGCTTTCGACGCGAGCCTGCGATCGCGCGCAGCTCGCTTCAGCTCCTCGTCGTTTGCGTGGGCTTTCTTCTCGGACGCGAGCAGGTGCTCCTTCCGCGTCAACGCGACGAGCGACGCGTGGCGCGGCTCTCCGCCGAAGCCCCGGTCGAGATCGTCGGGCGTGTGGTCGCGCCCTGGAGCGCGAGCGGCTCGCTGCGATCCACGCGTTTGAAGCCCGGCTCGGCCCGCGTGAACGGAGAGGACCTCGGACTCGAGGGAGAGGTCGGTCTCGTGGTGGCGGGGGAGCTCGACCCCACCGCCACCATCGGGCTGGGCGATCTCGTGCGCGTCGAGTCGCCCCTGCGGCTGCCCGACGGGCCCCTTTCCGCCAGGACACCGTTCGCGCTTCCGCCCACGGCTCGCATGACCCTGAAGAGCGCGCGCATGATCGAACGGCTCGAAGGGCCGGCCGGCCCGCTCGCCCCGATCCACCGCGTCCATCGCGCGCTGCAATCACGGCTCAGGTCGAACTTGTCCGCCGCCGACGCCGGCGAGCGGCGCGCGCTCTCGCTCCTCGAAGCCTTCCTGCTCGGAGACACCTCGGATCTCTCCACGGATACGGCTTCGGCCTTTCGCGACGGCGGGGTGGCCCACATCATCTCCATCTCGGGGCTTCATGTGGGCCTCCTCGCGGCGCTGCTGGCCCTGGGGCTCGCGCGGCTCGGTGCCAGCGTCCGCGCGCGCGACCTGCTGGTGCTTCTCGCGACGCTCGCGTTCGCGGTGTTCGCCGGGGGGCGTCCGCCCGTCCTGCGTTCCGCGCTGATGATCGGGCTCTACCTCCTGGCAAGGTTGGTGGGGCGTCCCGTATCGCTGGCTCACGTCATCGGCCTCTCCGCGCTTTTTCTGCTGCTCGCCAATCCAGCGAACATCGTGGATATCGGTTTCCAGCTCACGTATGCGGCCGTTTTCGGTCTGCTCGTCTTCGTCGCGCCGCTGGCGGCGCTGCTCCAGGCGTCCCGCGTTCCTCGGTTCCTGGCCGGCTCGCTGGGCGCGACGCTGGGCGCGGAGATCGCCGTCTTTCCGATCCAGGCGCTCGTGTTCAACGTGGTGCCGTTCGTCGCGCTCGTCTCGAATCTCGTCATCGTGCCTCTCTCGGGCGTCTTCCTGACGGCCGGCCTCGCGAGCGTTCCCTTCCTCACGGCCTCCGCGACCACGGCGCGAATCGCCATCGTGCCCCTCCGGCTCCTGGCCGATACGATGCTCGCCGCCCTCGCGCTGCTCGACCGCGCCCACGCGTTCCGCCTGATTCCGACTCCCGCCTTCGTCACGGTCGTGCTGCTCTCCGTGGGTCTGGTGATCGCGGGCCTCGCCGCAAAGGCGCTCGTCCGGCGGGCGTTCGCGGCCGCGGCCCTGCTACTCGGGGCCGGCATCCTGTTCCAGCCCGCGGTGCGCGCCGCCGAGGGAACCGTTCTCTTCCAGGCGCTGGATGTGGGGCAGGGCGACGCCTGGCTCCTCGTTTCGAGCGAAGGGAGGGTGCTCGTGGACGGCGGAGGCACGATCGACGGAACCTACGAGTTCGGCCGGCTGCGCCTCGTCCCCAAGCTGGCGGATCTCGGTGCAGTCTCGTTCGATACCGTCTTCCTCTCGCACCCTCACCCCGACCACGCGCGCGGTCTGCTCGGCGTCCTGAACCTCGCCTCCGTGGGCCGCCTCGTGATCCCACGCGGCGCGCCGCGAAACGTGTTTCTCGACGAAGTGCTCGACGCTGCGGCGCGCCGGCACATCGCCGTCTTGCGCGCGGGAGCCGGCGATCGGGTGCACGCGGCCGGCCTCGACTTCGCGGTCCTTCATCCGGGGCCCGATACCTATCCGCGTGCCAGGGAGAACAACGGCTCTCTCGTGCTGAAGACGCTCGTGGCGGGGCGAACGCTGCTCCTCACCGGAGACATCGAGGCAGCCGCCGAGCACGACTTGCTCGCACGCGGCGAAGCGCTGTCGGCCGACGTGCTGAAGGTGGCCCATCACGGCAGCCGCACGTCGACAGGGGCCGAGTTCCTGGGCGCGGTCTCGCCGCGTGTCGCCTGGATCGGGGTGGGGCGGCGCAACCACTTCGGGCATCCCACGCGCGAGGTGCTGGACCGGCTGGCGGAAGCTCACGCCAGAACCTTCCGGACGGATCGCGACGGGGACGGCTCGCTCGTCTTCGCTTCCGGTCGGATCTTTCCAATTTTCGCGCTGCTGACGCCGGGAGCGGTCCCGTGAAGCCGGCCGGCGTGCTGGCGATCGTCGGTGCGACGGCGACCGGCAAGTCGTCTCTCGCCGTCTCGGTCGCCGAGATCCTCGACGGCGAGATCATCTCGGCGGATGCGTTCTCCGCCTATCGTGGCCTCGACGTCGGGACCGCGAAGACGACCGTTTTGGAGCGGCGAGGAATTCCGCACCACCTCATCGACGTGAAGGATCCCGCCGAGCCGTTCAGCGCCGGCGAGTTCGGGTCGAGGGCGCGGCAGATCGCCGAGGAGATCCTGCAACGCGGCCGCCTTCCGATTCTCTGCGGCGGCTCGGGCTTCTACATCCGTTCGTTCTTCGGCGGGCTCTTCGAGGGGCCGACACGCGACGAACGCCTGCGCTCCGCGCTGACGATCGTGAAGGAGCGCCGCGGCTCCGCCTTCCTGAAGCGCTGGGTCGATCTCTACGATCCTGAATGCGGCGCGCGTGTGAATTCCGGCGACGCCGCGCGCGCCATCCGCTTCCTCGAGATCATGCTCACGACCGGCCGCACCGCGACCGAGCTCTTTCGCGAACGGCCGGGAGTGCGCTGGGAACACGCGGCGGTGAAGGTTCTTCTCACCTTGCCGCGCCCCGTGCTGTATGAAAGAATTGAAAATCGATTTCAGAAGACTTTCGCTCCTGAGCTGCCCGGAGAGGTCCGACGTCTCCTGTCTTCGGGTGTCTCTCTCTCGTGCCCCGGGTTTTCCGCCATCGGCTATCGGGAGACGGCCGAGCTCCTGGAAGGACGAATGGACCATCGGGAATGGGAAGAGCTGATCCTGAGAGGCACTCGTCGCTTCGCCAAGCGCCAGGAGACCTGGTTCCGCCGCGAGCCGGGGCTCCAGGTGGTCAGAGCGGACCAGCCGGGGCTGGTCGACCTCGTCATTGCAGCGGCCCAGCCGCTTTTTTCATCCGGACGACCCGTACAGGATAAGTGAGGGAAACATGATGATCGCCAAGCCGCCCATCAACGTGCAGGACGGATTCTTCTACCAGCTGCGAAAGGACAACACGCCGGTCGAGATCACGCTGCTTTCCGAGCGGAAGTTCATCGGCAGAATCCGCCGGTTCGACAAGTACGCCGTCGTGGTGGATGTGGATGGGCGCGAGGAGATGATCTACAAGCACGCCATCTCGTCCGTCGCCTCGATGGGAGCCCCGGCGCTCCAGCACGTCGCTCCAGCGGCTGCCGTTTCCGCCTCCGTGGTCCGCCCAGCCGCGGTCTGAACAGGAACTCTCTTTTTTCCGTGGAGAGCCCGAGTCGCCACCCCTGCGTGAGCCCTACCGCATTCACACGTGACGCGGCAATCCGCAGCCGCCCTCTCGTGCGCCTCGTCGTCGCGAACCTGCTCGGTTTGAGCCTGCTCGTCTGGGGGACGGCGGCTGGAGGGGCCGAGCCCTCGCCCTTCGCGCTGCGCGATCCGCACGAGGGATCCCGCTCGAAGCTGACTCCGAAACAGGAGCGGCAGCTCGAAGAAGGGATGGCGGCCCTCCGGACGAACGACCTCGAGAAGGCCTCGAAGCGGTTCCGGAGCGGCGCCTCGAGCGCGAAGGATCCAGCGCCATTTCAGCTCGGAGCGCTGTACGTGCAGCTCGTCGCCGGGCGTCACGACGAGGCGGCTGCCGAGCTGGAGAAGTTGCTGCAGAAGGATCCCGAATACATCGCCGCCCTCGAGGTCAGAGCGGATCTCCTGGCCCTGCGTGAGAGCTGGTTCGAGGCTCTGGATGCTTATCGAGCCCTCTCTTTGCGGCTCCCCTCGGATCCCCGTCTCAAGTCGCGGATCGCCGAGATGAAGCGGGGCGTGTCGCTCCAGCGGCAGGCCGAAGCGCGCCAGGCGCTCGAGGCGCACGAGCTCGACGGCGCGCGGCGCGCGGCGCTGGCCCTGGTCGCCCTCGAACCGCAGGCGCCGGAGGGTTACAAAATTCTCTCGCAGACGGCTGAAGAGAGCGGGAACCCGGAGGACGCCTACGTCTGGGCGGAGCGCGCGCATGCGCTGGACCCCGGGGACAGGGAGTGGGCTGTGACCGTGGCGGAGCTGGCGATGAAGTCCGGACGGTTCGCCGATGCCGTGTCGCTTTACGACGGGCTCTCGGCGGGCGATCCCATGTTCGCGGATCTCGCCGAAGAGGCGCGCCTGGAATTCAAGATCCAGAATCTGCCGGAACGCGCGCGCCGCGCCGCGCTCTCGGTCCGTCTCACGCGGTCTCAGCTGGCCGTGCTCTGCTGGTGGTTCGTGCCCGAGGTGCAGGACGCGCTGGTGCCGAACCCGCCGGAGGTGGCCATCGACGTGGTGGACCGCACCGACCGGCCCGAGCTCGTGCGCGCCATCTCGCTCGGCCTGCTCGCAGTGTCGCGCGAGTCTCATCGTGCGAACCCCGAGGCTCCCGTCAGCCGCCTTGAATTCTGCGCGGTCGTGCGGATGATCGCGGCCTTCGTCGGTCAGGGCCGGATCCTTCCTCCCTGCCTGCGTGGAGACGCGGCCGGAGCCGCGCCGCTGGTCGAGTGCGGCATACTGTCCGACGCAACCTCGCGTTCCGTCGGAGGAAAAGAGGCGGTCGGAGCCATCGAGCGAGCGGCTCGAGCCGGCCGGGAAGGAGGTCCCCGTTGATCGTTCCAGAGCTTTTCTCCAGGGTCCCCCTCTTCGAAGGGCTCACCATCGTGGATCGGCAGGCCATCGCCCAGGCGGCCAGCCTGCGCCGCTACCGCCGCGGTGAACGCATCGTGACGCAGGGGCAGCCGGGCGAATCGTTCTTCGTCATCGTGCGCGGCCGCGTGTCAGTGATGGTGCTCTCACCCGACGGACGTGAAGTGGTGCTGTCGACGCTGGAAGACGGGGACCATTTCGGAGAGATGGCGCTCCTCGACGAGTCGCCGCGCTCGGCCAGCGTGGTCGCGTCGGAACGCTCCGACCTCGCCGTGCTCTCGCGGGCCACGTTCTTCGAGCTCCTGCGCACGAATTTCGTCCTGACGCGGGCCCTGCTCTCCACCTTCTCGCGCCGGCTGAGAAGCGCGAACGCCACGATCGAGGGGCTCGCCTCGCTCGACGTCAAGAGCCGGCTCGCCCGCTACTTTCGTGAGCTGGCAAAGGTCAGGGGCCGGCAGGCGGGGGGCGGCTGGGTCGTCGTCGTCCGGCCCTCCCAGAGAGAGATTGCGGATACCATAGGGTCGAGTCGCGAGACGGTCTCGCGAACGATGACACAGATGGCCGCCGAGAATTTGATCGTCCCAAAGGGGAAAGTCGTCTACGTGAAGCTGGAATCCGAGAGCCCCAAACCCGCCGCGTCGATGGAGGAGTCGGCCTACGCCTGATCGTCGCTCAGACACGGAAAAACCCAGGATCGGTCTCAGACCGCTCACTCTGCCCAACCTGCTCACCGTGGGGCGGCTCGCTGCGTTGCCGTTCCTGATCGCGGCCATCATGTCGGGGCGTCACGCGACCGCGCTCGTGATCTTCCTGATCGCTTCGATCACGGATATCGTGGACGGGTATCTCGCGCGACATTTCGGGATGGCCTCGCAGCTGGGTGCGTACCTCGACCCGATCGCCGACAAGCTTTTCCTCGTCTCCACGTTCGTGGTTTTCGCGCTGCCGGGCACGCCCTCGAAGATCAAGATCCCGCTCTGGCTCCTGATCATCCTCATCGTGCGCGATGTCGCCCTCCTCGTCGCGGGGCTCATCATGCTGCTGGCCATGAAGGTGAAGCAGTTTCCGCCGTCACCGCTGGGCAAGGCCGCCACGTTCTTCGAGATCTCGACCATCGTGGCGATCTTCCTGGCCAACATCGATCTGATGTCTCCTGTGGTCGCCCACATCGGATTCGGCGTGGTGGCGGTCTGCGTGCTCGCCTCCGGCGCCCACTATGTCTGGCGCGCGAAGTGGCTCCCGCGGGAAGAGGTCGGCAACCCGACATGAGCTTTTTCCGGAGGGGGGCCCGCGCTCACCCTCCGATCTCGCTCAGGCTTCTCTCCCGTCCGGGATGTCATCTCTGCGACGACATGAGAGTTCGGCTGGCGCCCGTTCTCGAGCAGACCGGCGTTCCCCTCACGATGGTCGATGTCGACTCGGACCCCGAGCTGCGGGAACGGTGGGGGAACGAGATCCCCGTGCTGCTCGACGAGGAAGGAAGCGTCGTGGCGAAGGCACGCGACACGGAGGCTAAGATCCGGCAACGCCTGCTCTCCCGCTGAGGAGCGCACGGCAGGAAGGCTCCGGACCCATGCCCTCATCCTCCTCCTCTCCCTCTCCTGCGTGGGAGCGGCTCGTCGCCGAGTTTCCGAACGTGCCCGGGGAGACGATCGTCGTCGCCTTCTCCGGCGGTCTCGACAGCTCCGTCCTGCTCGATGCGGCCGTGGCCGCGCTCGGGCGCGACCGCGTACTCGCCTTCACCGCCGTCTCGCCCAGTCTCTCGTCGGCTGACCTCGACGACGTGCGGCGCATCGCCGGCGAGCTCGCGGTCCATCTTCACGAGGAGCCGACTCACGAGCTCGACGATCCCGGGTACGTGTCCAACCAGGGAGACCGCTGCTATTTCTGCAAGCGCGAGCTCTTCAGCGTGATCGGCCGCGTGAAGGAGACGCTCGGCATCGGCCGCGTGGCCTATGGCTATCACCTCGGCGACGATGCGGACTTCCGTCCCGGCCTG
>JBDSFL010000267.1:0-2719 GCA_039919545.1 Thermoanaerobaculia bacterium
AGACGTGCGACTTCCTCTTCGCATGCGCTCATGATCGAGTTTACAACCAGGGCAGGCCGCCTTCAGGCCCAGATCGACGTGCGTTCCCGGGCAGCCTGCTCCTTCCAGCGCTCCTCGTCGACGCCGACGACGAGGAACCAGCCGACCATGACGAGGAGTCCGAGAAGTGAGAGTCCGATGGTGACCGGGAAGAGCGGCCTCGCGAGTGGGCCGTAGAGGTAGCTGAGCCACAGTGTTCCGCTGACGAGGCTCAACGCGCCAAGGGCGCGCGGAAGGAAGGTCGAACGGAGGATCAGCCATCCTTGCAGGATTGTGGAGATGCCGAGAAACACGAGGGCCATGCCTGCGGCTTGGTTGTTGAGCCGGAAAGAAAGGAGGGATAGCCCCTGGAGGTGCTGCGGGTCGAGCGAGGGTCCACCTTTCAGGACGAGGAGCGGCGCAATGAAGAAAAGGCGGGCCAGGGTCTTGATGATCGATCCGGTGAGGCCGAAGAACGCGGCGAGGAGCGAGAGGCCCCGTCCTGCCGGCTTCAGGAGATCGTAGAGGAGCGCGGTCGTCGCGACCTGGCACGACATCTCGACGAGGTATGCCGCGTAGCCAAGCCGAAGCAGCGTCTCCTGCGCGAGGACGTTTGCCCCGGTCGCCGCGGCGTCGTCGACCTGGAAGATCTTCCCGGCCACGTACCCTTGCGCGAAGATGGCGGTCGCGAGAAGGATGAGGAAGAGGACGCCGGTGATCCGGGCCTTGGTGCGCGGCGACGTCTCGTGAATATCTCTTTCCGTGGGGATCATGTCGGTACTCCTCAAGGTACCGAGGGTCGCAGAGTGGCGGTGCTTCGAACAGACGTTCGCGATAGACGGCCGGATCTGTCGGACGAAATACGGCGGAGCGCGACGGGCGGCGGCCGGGAAGCTCGGTGCTATGTTGGCTTCATGGTGACGACGCCCCCATCCGCGCCGCGGCTTTCGGCGGGGGCGCGCCCCCTTCCACACCCTCCTCCGGAGAGCGCGTCGGCGGCTCACCTCTCGCCTCCGCAGCAGCCGGCCTCGAGGCGGCTGGGCGTGGCGCTCGCCGCGTCGGTGCTGGTCGGTCTCGCGCTCACCCCTGTGTGGAAGCTGGGGCCGATATCCGTGATCGGCCGCTCGACAGTGATCGGCCTCTTCGCGCTGCTCGTCTTCGGGCTCCTCGAGCGCCGCCCGAAGCGTCCTCCCCGCTGGTTTGCGCGTTGGACTCTCCAGGTCGTCGGCGTCGCGCTCGCCGTTCCAGCCGCGACGCTCACGCTCTCCGTCCTCACCTCCCAGGCGGGCGGGCCGCCGTTCTGGAAGATCCCCGATCGCCTCTCTGGCTTCGTGCACCTGACGATCGCCGGGCTGCTGGTCGCGCCGTGGATTGCGATGGTCGCGGTCCTCCGCACGATCAGCGGCGCGGCGCGGAACCAGAAGCTCGCGTTCGAGCTGGAGCGGAGCGAGCTCGAGCGCCGCGCCCTCGACGGGCGGCTCCGGCTGCTGGAAGCGCAGGTGGAGCCGCACTTCCTCTTCAACACGTTGGCGAACGTGCGCGAGCTGGTCGAGACCGGGTCGCCGCGGGCTTCGCCGGTGCTGGGCAGCTTGATCTCTTACCTGCGCGCAGCGGTACCGACCCTCCGCGAGCGGCCGGCCACGTTCGCGCGCGAGCTGGAGCTGGTGCGCTCGTACCTCGAGATCATGCAGATGCGGATGCCCGACCGCATGACCTTCGAGGTTCGGGTCGACGACGTGGCGCTACCGCTCTACTGCCCGCCGATGACACTCTCCACGCTGGTCGAGAACGCCGTCCGACACGGCATCGATCCGAGCGAAGAGGGCGGGCGTATCGAGGTCCGCGTCGAGGTGTCGGGAGATCGCTGTCGCGTGGAGGTGGTGGACACCGGGATCGGCCTTTCACGCGCGAAGGGCGAGTCGGGCACGGGACTCGCGAACCTGACGGAACGCCTGCGCCTCGCCTTCCGCGACGACGCGCGGCTCCGCCTCGTCCCGCTGCAGCCCCATGGCGTGCGCGCCGAGGTGACGTTTCCGGCGGTGCGGGGCGAGGAATGAGCGGACACCGGCCGACCGCCCTGATCGCGGAGGACGAACCGCTCCTGCGGGCGTCGCTGATGCGCCTCCTGGCGGAGGCCTGGCCGGAGCTCCAGGTCGTTGCGCAGGCACGAGGCGGGCGCGAAGCGGTCGAGCTCTTCGAGGAGAAGCGGCCGGACGTCTGCTTCCTCGACGTCCACATGCCGGGCATGTCTGGCGTCGAGGCGGGGCGCTGGATCGGCCGCCGCGCACAGCTCGTCTTCGTGACGGCGTTCGACGAGTACGCGGTTGAGGCCTTCAGGCAAGGGGCGATCGACTACCTCGTGAAGCCGGTCGAGAGGGAGCGGCTCACAGAGACGGTCGCGAGACTGAAGGAGCGGCTCGAGGCGCCAGCGAGCGCGCCCGACGTCGGCGCGCTCCTGGGGCGGCTCGCCCAGCGGCTTGACGCCCGCGCGTCGGACGCGATGCCTGATCGGCTGCGCTGGATCCACGCGTCGGTCGGCAAGACGGTGCGCCTCGTACCGGTGGCCGAGATCGACTACTTCCGCTCGGACGAGAAGTACACGCTCGTCGCCTGGCGCTCTCCCGACGGAGCCGCGGGCGAGGGGCTCGTCCGGACGCCGCTGAAAGAGCTCCTGGCTAACCTGGATCCCGCGACGTTCGTG
>JBDSFL010000274.1:0-6504 GCA_039919545.1 Thermoanaerobaculia bacterium
CCCACCCGCGCGGTCCACGCCGTTTGACACCAGCCTCCTAGCGAAGCTTGCGCCGCTGAACATCGAGGCAGCGACGACAGCTCAGCAAGATTCTCGAGAGCGCCGCGATGACCTCTCTCGTATCGACGACGCGGCGCGTTCGGCGAACGCCGATCTCCGGGCACGGGGCGTGTCGAAGCGCGAAGACAGCTCGTGAGAAAGCCAGACAAAGCGAAAAGACGAAGACCAAGAGCCCGTCGGAAGGGGGTGTCCTTCCGGCGACCTTGGGAGGAGATGCACCGCCGAGACCGTGAGGCAGCCAACACCGACAGGGCATCTCCGGACAAGAGGCCCGGGCAGACCGGGCCGCTCGCCCGGAAGGGCATCCCCTGCCGGCGGGCGCCTCCAGCAAAGTAAGCGCGTGCTCCTCGTTCGTCCCCACGTCACGGACGAAAGGATCACGCCATCCGTCAGGCGATCCCGTACGTCCCCGAGAACGGACCCGCCCCCGGCCGCCGCACCACACCGTGATCCGGATTCGCCGCGAGGTGCTCGAGGAGCTTGAAGGCCGTCTCCACATCCGCCGCCGCGCCGATGGCGGTGGCAATCTCTTCGGCCGTCCGGAACCCCGCGCCTGTCTTGCGCAGCTCGGCGAGAAGCTGACCCTGCATCTGCAGCACCACGGTGGCCGCCTTCTTCCCCGCTTCCACGCCCGGCTGGTGATACGCGTTCGTGTTCACCAGGCTCGCGTACAGCCCCACCGTCCTCTCGTAGAGCGCGATCAGCGTGCCGATCGATCGCGCCGAGACGTCTGGAATCGTGAGCGTGATCGAGTTGCGTCCGTTCTCCGCGAGCGCACGCCGCGTGCCGAGCAGGAAGCCGAGCAGGAAATCGCCCGAGGTCACGTCGGGCTCGACTTGCAGCGAGCGGCCGCCGTCTCCCGCGTCCTGGGCCACTTCGATGAACGTGGCGAAGAAATTCGGCACGCCTTCTCTCAGCTGCTGCACGTAGGCGTGCTGGTCGGTGGAGCCCTTGTTGCCGTACACCGCGATTCCCTGATGGACGACGTTGCCGGCGAGGTCTTTCTCTTTCCCGAGGGATTCCATCACCAGCTGCTGCAGGTAGCGCGAGAAGAGAAGCAGGCGATCCTTGTAGGGCAGGACGACCATGTCCTTCAGGCCCCGCCCGCCCGTCTCCCGGTACCAGGCCAGCGCCAGCATGGCCGCGGGATTCTCCTTGACCACCGGGTTGCGCGTGGCCACGTCGCACGAGGCCGCGCCCGCCAGCAGCGCGTCGATGTCGATCCCTTGCAGGGCCGCCGGCAGCAGCCCCACGGCCGAGAGCTCCGACGTGCGCCCCCCCACCCAGTCCCACATCGGGAAACGCGCGACCCATTGCCCGCGCACGGCCACACCGTCGAGCTCGCTTCCCGCCCCCGTGATGGCCACGGCGTGGCGGGAGAAGTCGAGGCCGAGCGCCTCGTAGGCCGCCTTGGCCGCGAGCATGCCGTTGCGCGTCTCCTTCGTGCCACCGGACTTCGACACCACGAGCGTCAGCGTCTGGTCGAGCCCGCCCGCACGCTCGATGCGGTGCAGCTCGCGGGCCCTGCCGTCGGGATCGGTGTTGTCGAAGAAGAAGGGCTGCATGCGGTCGTCGACGCTCGTCAGCGCGTCGGCCACGAACTGCGGGCCCAGGGCCGAGCCGCCGATGCCGATGATGAGGATGTTCCGGAACTGCGGGCCCTTCTCGGGCACGAGCCGGCACGCGTGCACGTCGGCGGCGAAGGCATGGATGCGCCGCACCGTCTGGTCGATCTCGCTGCGGATCTCGGGGTCGGGAGCGAGCGCCGGCGCCCGCAGCCAGTAGTGCCCGACCATGCGGTTCTCATCCGGGTTGGCGATCTCGCCCTTTTCGAGCCTCTCCATGGCCGCGAAGGCCTGAGGGAACGCGCTCGCCACGAGCGGGTCGGCCGTGAGGCCGTCGTCCGAAAGGGCGGTTCGGGAGAGATCGACGAGGAGCCCCCGTTCGGGCAGACTGAGAGAAAGGCTCTGGAAGCGTTGCCAGCTGTACTCGTTCATCAAGAATCCTTTCGCGATCAGGTCCGGCGCGCGAAGTGAATGTGTCAGAGAACCCGATTATTCACCGTAATGGGGCCAGACCCCGCCAGGAGCGAGAAGAAATGAAACCGAAGACGGCCACGCGAAACGGGCGTAACGGAAGCAAGAGCGCTGCGAAGGGCTCGGGCCTGACCCTGGGAATCGACCTGGGGGGAACAAAAATCCTCGCCGGCGTGGTGGACGGCACCGGAAGGATCCTGGGGCGGGGCAAGCTGAAGACCCCGTTCCAGAGCGATGAAGCTTCCCTCGCCGCCGCGCTCATCGCCGCCGCGGACGCCGCGCTCTCGGAGGCCGGCCGCTCGCGGGACGACGTCACCGCGCTCGCCGTCGCGGCGCCCGGGCCCATCGACGCCGCCAACGGCGTGCTGCTGCGCGCGAACAATCTCGCGGTCAAGGAATTCTCCGTGCACGCGGTTCTCTCGCCCGCGTTTCCGAACGCCGGCACGATCCGGCTGGAGAACGACGTGCGCCTCGCGGCGCTTGCCGAGGCGCGTCTCGGGGCCGGGCGCGGAGCCGCCTCGCTGGTGGCCATCTGGGTCGGCACCGGGGTCGGCGGCGCGGTCCTGTTCGACGGAAAGCTCTGGACCGGGCGGAACAAGAACGCCGGCGAGATCGGGCAGACGCAGCTCGACTTCCGCCTCGCCCGCCCGGGAAAGCTCGACGGCACGTTCGAGGGGATCGCGGCGAAGGTGGGCATCACGCGCTATCTGCGCAAGAAGATCGACGCCGGGGGAAAGACCGTTCTCAAGAAGGTGATCCTGAAAGAGGAGTCGCGCCTGCGGGGCTCGCAGCTGCAGGACGCGCTTCAGCTGGGGGACAAGCTGACCGTGAAGGCCGTCGCGCGCTCGGCCAAGGCGGTCGGCATGGTGATGGGGAACATCTTCAACATCCTCTCACCCGAGCTCTTCATCCTCGGCGGAGGTGTGGGCGTGGACCTCGGCGAGCCCTACCTGCTCGAGGTGCGCCGGTGGGCCGAGGCCTTTGCGTTCACGACGGAGCTGGGCTCGATCCGCATCGAGACCGCGGCTCTGGGCGACGACGCGGGCATCCTGGGGGCTGCCCTGTACGCGCGCGAGCCGCGCTGACGCCGCTTCGACAAGTTCACGACTTCCCGAACGTCAGTGCGTTCGCGCTCGCACTGGCGCTCGCGCTTGCGTTCTCGATCAACGGCGAGGGGGCCGCGCCGAGCAGCACGCTCACCGTATGCGGCCGTCCGTCGTCCACGAGCGGAATGGCCGCGGGGTCGACGGAGACGCCGTCGAGCGTGACCGCGGCCACGCCAGTCGACCGGTGCTGCGGGTTCTCCACCGAAATCACGTAGCGGCTCTGGCCGAACGTCCACGTGATCTGGCAGCGGGGCCACGCTCCGGGTATGCAGGGCGTGACGGTGAACGTGGCGCCGTGCCGCTTCAGGCCGAGGATCGATTCGATGCCGAGCCGGTACATCCACCCCGCGGAGCCCGTGTACCACGTCCAGCCGCCGCGCCCCACATGCGCCGGGTGCGCGTAGACGTCGGCGGCCACCACGTAGGGCTCGGCCTTGTATCGCTCGGTGTCGGACGGCGTGCGCGTGTGGTTGATGGGGTTGATCAGGTGGAACAGCTCGGCGGCCTCGTCGCCGCTCCCGAGCTTCGCCGCGGCCATGGCCGTCCAGATCGCCGCGTGCGTGTACTGGCCGCCGTTCTCGCGCACCCCGGGGATGTACCCCTTGATGTAGCCCGGATCCGGCAGCGCGAGGTCGAACGGCGGGTTCAGGAGCAGGATCATCTGCGCGCCCCGCTTGATCAGATGCGTGCGCACCGCGTCCATGGCGCGCTCGGCGCGCGGCAGCGGCGCCACGCCCGACAGCACGGACCAGGACTGCGCGATCGAATCGATGCGGCATTCCTCGTTCTGCGACGAGCCCAGCGGCGTGCCGTCGTCGAAGTACGCGCGGCGGTACCAGTCGCCGTCCCACGCGAGCGCGAGCATCTCGGCCAGGCGAGCTTGCTCGCTGCCGTAACGGGCGGCGCGTGCCTCGTCGCCTCGCTCGCTGCAGCGCGGGACGAACTCGTTCAGCACGAGGCTGAGGAACCAGCCGAGCCACACGCTCTCCCCCTTGCCGTCGTGCCCCACCTTGTTCATGCCGTCGTTCCAGTCACCGTTGCCCATCAAGGGCAGTCCGTGCGGGCCCGATGTGATCCCCTTGTCGATGGCGCGCACGCAGTGCTCGAACAAGGTGGCCGAGGTGGCGGACACGCCCGGAAGAAAATAGTTCTCCTGCTCTCCGTCCTTCAGAACGGCGCCCTCCAGGAAAGGCACGAGCTCGTCGAGCACGGCGAGGTCTCCCGTGGCCTCCACGTAGCGGTGGGTGGAGTACGGGAGCCACAGGAGGTCATCGGAGCAGCGCGTGCGGGTGCCGCGTCCGCTCGGCGGATGCCACCAGTGCTGCACGTCCCCCTCGAGAAACTGGCGCGAGGCCGCGCGGAGCAGATGCTCGCGCACGAGGTCGGGGCGAGAGAAGAGGAGGGCCAGCACGTCCTGCAGCTGATCGCGGAAACCGAACGCACCGCCCGGCTGCGAGTAGCCCGAGCGCGCCCACACGCGGCAGCTCAGATCCTGGTAGAGGAGCCAGCGGTTGAGCAGGAGATCGAAGGAGTCGTCCGGCGTCTTCACGGCGAGCGTGCCGAGCACTCCGTCCCAGAACGCGTCCACCCGCTCCCACGCCGCGCGCGCGGCATCCGCGTGGCGGTAGCGAGCGATCAGCTCCTGCACCTCGTCGGCGTCGCGCCCTTCGCCCAGCAGGAAGACCACGCAACGCGTCTCGCGCGGCTGGAGCTCGAGCGAGATCTGGAGCGCGGCGCACGGGTCCAGGCCCGCGCCCACGCTCCCCGAGAGGCGCTCGCGTTTCAAACCTTCGGGCCAGGCGAGCGAGCCGTTTCGCCCGATGAACTCCAGACGGTCCGCGGTGAACGAGCGCACCGGCTCGCTGACCGCGCAGAATGAGATGCGCCCGGGAAATTCCGTGTTGTAGGGATTGCGCGCCAGGAGAGTGCCCGAGGCCTCGTCGAAAGACGTCGTGACATGACGCGGAGCCCCGAGCTTGGGCGGGCCGAGCGACCACTCCACGTAGGAGGTCACGTCCAGATGGCGCGCGACCGCGCTCTGGTTCGTGATCGTGAGAATGGAGATCTTCACCGCGTCGTCGGGCGGCACGAGCACGGTCAGCTCGTGGAAGATGCCTTCGCGCTGGTGCTGGATGCGCGAGACACCGGCGCCGTGGCGCACCACCCAGCGCTCGGGCCCGCGCGCGGTGGGGCCGGGCGTCGCGCTCCAGAGCAGCCCGGTCGCGCTCTCGCGCAGGAAGATGGCCTCGCCGGAGGGGTCGGAGACGGGATCGTTCGCGAACGGCGTGAGCCGGTTCTCGCGGCTGTTGTCGCACCAGGTGGTGGCCGAGCCCGACGCGGACAGGATGGTGCCGAAGCGTGCGTTGGCCAGCACGTTCACCCAGGGGAGCGGCGTCTCCTCCCCGTTCTCGAGCACGATCACGTACTCGCGGCCGTCCTCGGTGAAGCCGCCGCGGCCGTTGCCCAGCAGGAGCGGGGGCACGACCGGCGGCTGGAGATCCACGGGGAACGCCTCGGCCCGCGCGGGGCGCAGCCGCGCCGGCCAGGAGGGCTCGGGCTCGGGATGGTCCAGCTGGTTGGCCAGCTCCCCCCGATCGCCCGAAAGGACACCCGCGGCGACGGCAGCCAGCAGGATGCGATCCGCCTCGGACATGGTGTCGCCGCGCAGGAGATAGACGCCGCCGGAGCGGCTCTTCCACGCCCCCCAGGGTCCCGACTCGAGCAGCGCCGAGAGCCTCTCGTGCATCTCGTTCAGATAGCCGGTGGGGTGCTCGTTGAGGATGACGAGATCCGCGCTGAGGCCCTTGAGGCGCCAGTACTCCTGCGCGTTGAGCGCCTGGCGCACGAGCGGCAGATCGTCTTCCTCCAGCACGCGCATCAGGAGGATGGGCAGGTCGCCCGAGATGCCGTAAGGCCAGAGCGCCTCCTGCCCCAGCGTGTTGCGCTGCGCCAGCTCGCGCGGCGCGCGCAACGAGCCGTCGAGGCCCAGCACGCGCGAGGCGAGCCGCTCGAAGAGCTGCGCGTCCTCGCTCGTGATCCCGAGGTGCCGCTGGACGACCTGAGCGTGCGTGTAGGCCAGCGCGAACGTGCGGGCCGAGGCGCTGGGGTCGTGATACTTCTGCGCCAGCGCCACGGCCGCCGTGCGGTCGGGCGCGGCCCCGGTGGTGAAGGTGAGCCGCACGACCCCGCCCGGCGCCAGCCGCACGCGGTGGCGCAGGCTCACGATGGGGTCCAGGACCGCGCCCGTCGTCCCGGAGAGAGCGCGTCCGTCCATCGCGAGCGCGTTGGCGGGCTCGCGGCCG
>JBDSFL010000315.1:0-3090 GCA_039919545.1 Thermoanaerobaculia bacterium
GGCCGGCCGGAAGCTGGCCCTCTCCATTCGGCTCCGGGCTGCTCGTGAGACGGGACCTTCAGGAGATCGCCGCCCGCGCACGGACTCTCGACGAGCGTCTCGCTGATCGCCGGACGGCGGGGGACCGGCCGTCGAAGGCCCTCGACTCGGTAGACCTGATAGACCCGATACATCCGATCGATCCGATCACCGCATGGGCGCGCGCCTTTTCTTCGGGCGACGAGCAAGCGCTGCGACGGCGCCTCGCCTGGGACGGTCTGGGAGAAGGTTTCGTGCGCGAGGCCCTCGGCGCATCCGAAGACGACGGACCTCCCCTGGAGTGGATCGCGATCCTCGAGGCAGCGCTCGCCACGGCGAGCGTGCTCGCGGCCGAAGACGCCCTGCCCCAACTGACGAAATACCCGGGTGCGATCGTTCCGCGCTTCGGCGAGGTCTGGGTTCCTTTCGTGTTGGCCGCCCGCGAACGGCTCACGGCACGCGCCGGATCCGCCCTCGACGGCTGGGCCGACGCGGCGCTCCTCGCCCTGGAGGGCTCTCTCCTGGCCCAGATCTCCTGGATCGCGGAGCGCACGCTCTACGAGCTCTTCGACGCATTTCGTCGCGAGCGGTCCGCTGCGCCAGCCGTGTCGGTACAAGCAGACGAGTCCGTCGGCTCACTTGAATCATCGGTCGTGGGGACAGGCGCTCCCCGCACCGATCTCTACCGTCGATTCGTCTTGGATCTCCTTTCGGGCGGACTCGTTCCGCTCTTCCGGAGCCAGAGCGCGCTGGCACGGCAGGTCTCGCTGATGGCCGAAAACTGGACCGCCGCCGTCTCCGAGCTCGTCCTCAGGGTCGAGGCCGATCGGGACGCGCTGAATGATCTTTTCGGAGCATCGGGAGGCGTGTTCCATGTCGTGACCGGACTCTCCGATCGTCACGCGGGGGGGCGCACCATCCTGATGCTCGGCTTTCGCTCCGAAGCCTGGGTGATCTACAAGCCGCGGACAGTGGGCATGGAGTCGGCGTGGAACGATTTCCTCCGCTTTCTCTCCGAGCGCGGCGCCGGGCCGCTCGCTCACCTGCAGGTCCTCGTTCGGGATGGCTACGGCTACGCCGAACGCGCCCGAGGCGCGACGCTCGGGACGACCGAAGAGGCGCAGTCTTACTTCCGGAGCGCGGGCGCCCTGCTGGCCGTCGCCTGGGTGCTGGGTGCCGACGACCTCCACATGGACAACGTGATCGCGACCTCGAGCGGGCCCGTCGTCGTCGACGCGGAGTCCCTGCTCCAGCCCGAGCTCGCGACGGGCTCTGGCGGAGCCGAAGCCTCGAAGGGAGCGCTGGCGCGGTGGAGCGCGCGCTCGAGCGCGTCGGTGCTCCGCTCGGGGCTCCTGACGATCCCGCGGCTGGATCGGGACGGAACGTCCGTCGACATCGGCGGGCTCACCGGCGAGGGAGGGCATCCGACCCGTACGAAGAGCCGCGCGTTCCGGCATCCGAATACCGACGAGATGACGCTGGCGTCCGAAGGCTCCCTCTCTCCCGCCATGCCGAACCTGCCGGTCTTCGAGGGACGCCGCCTCGTCCCGCGCGATTTTCCGAACGAGGTCTCCGCAGGGTTCGCCACGATGGTGCGGTCGCTGGTGTCGCTCGCGCCCGAGATCGATCGTGCAGGCGGACCGCTCGAGTCGCTCGCGAGAGAGCGCACGCGTCTCGTCTTCCGGCCGAGCGACCTCTACGCTCGCGTGCTCCTCGAGCTGACGGCGCCGCGGTATCTCTCGGACGGACTCGAGCGGAGCTTCGCGATCGACTCGCTCAACGCGGTCTTCCGCCGCGAGCTCGTCCGCCCGCGTCTCTGGCCGCTCACGGTCGAGGAGCGCGTGGCCTTGGAGGACTTCGACATCCCGTACTTCTCCGTCGCCGCCGGTTCGCGGACGATCCTCGCGAACAGCGGTGAGCCGGTCGAAGGCCATCTCGAAGCGTCCGGATTCGAGTCCGCCCGCCGGCGCCTGCATTCCCTGAAGATCTCGGCGAGCTCCGCTCTCTCGACGCTCTCCTCGCACCTCTCGGCGAAACCGGCGGCGCCCGGACCGAGTCCCGAGGAACTCCTCGAGCTCGCCGAGGAGATCGGCGCGGACGTCGAAGGGACGGTCCTGGAGGCTGCACCAGAGCCAGACTCCCTCTACGGCGGCCGCATCGGGATCGCTGTCTTTCTTGCCGCGCTCTTTCGCACCACGGGAAAGCGGAGGTTCTTCGAATCGGCTCGTTCTCTTTGGCGGGTCTCCGGCGAGACGATTCGCGGTACCGAGACGCTACCCGACGACGCGCCGATCGGGGCCTGCAACGGCGTGGGCTCCTGGATCTACGCTCTCTCCCTTCTGTCTCACCTTTGCGGCGAGGAGGAGCCGCTCTCGCTCGCCCGCGACGCGGCCGCGCTCCTCACGAAGGAACGGATCGAGGGCGCGCGGTTCGACGTGGAGTCCGGGGCGGCCGGCGCGATCCTCGGACTCCTCGCGCTTCACGCGCTGACCGGCGACGAATCCGTCCTCGACCGTGCGACCTCATGCGGTGAGCATCTGCTGAGGTCGCGTAGCGAGCTCGCGGACGGGGTCTGGGGCTGGCCTTCGGATGAGGGACCCTGTCTCGCCGGTTTCGCGCACGGCGCCGCCGGGATCGCGCTCGCGCTCGGTCGTCTGTCGGAAGTCACGGGGCGTGGCGATTTCCACGAGGCCGCCTTCGCCGCGTGCCGATACGAAAAAACGCTCTACGACTCCGCCCAGGGGAATTGGCCGGTTCTTTCGAAGAGCGGCGACCGGCTCTTCCTGACGGCCTGGTGCCACGGCGCGCCGGGAATCGCCCTGGCCCGCGCCGGCCTCCTCGCGTCCTTTCAAAAAGGGCGATCCTCGGAATTCGGGCGCGGCAGCGACGTCGTCGAGAGCCTTCATGCGGCGCTCACGACCTCGCGCGCGGCCTCGCTTCTTTCAACCGACCATCTCTGCTGCGGCAATGCCGGCCTCGTCGAAACGCTGCTCTTCTCGGGAGAGGTCCTGGGGAGGGCCGACCTCGTGGAGGCCGCCCGGGCGCGCGCCGCCATGCTGCTCGATGCCGCGC